>NZ_JAABLX010000020.1:0-87934 GCF_009915245.1 Proteus sp. G2669
CATCAGTTACTGGTGCCTAATAAACGGGCTTATCATCGAACAACCTTAAGCCATCATCGTTTTCATCGGCATCCAAATTTAATTAAGTCAGGGTTTATCCCCACACAACCAGAACAGCTTTGGGTGGCAGATATTACCTATTTATCGACGCATGAAGGTGATACTTATTTAAGTTTAATTACGGATGCGTATTCACGAAAAATCGTGGGATATCATTTAGATAACAATATGAAAACAAGTTCAGTGAAGAAATCGTTGGTTCAGGCGTTAAAAAAACGGACTTCGACAACTTCGTTAATCCATCATTCAGATCGAGGGATACAGTATTGTTCTTCGGAATATCAGAAGATACATAAAGAGCATAATATTCAATGTTCTATGACTGATGGGTATGATTGTTATCAAAATGCCTTAGCAGAACGAATTAATGGAATATTAAAAATGGAGTATCTACTGATAAAACCGAGTAATCTGGAACAAGCAAGAAAATTAGTAGAAGAATCAATTCAACTCTATAATGAAAAACGGCCACACTTATCGTTAAACTATAAAACGCCCGATGAAGTACATCGAGCGTTTTATGCCTGAAAAGTTGTCAACCTATATCAGGACTAGTCACCCCTACTTTTATCAATATTTCTCCTATTTTTGTCAATTTATTTTATACAAAAGCTTTTCTCTTCTTTATTGACTCTTTAAACTAAAATTTCCTACTTGTTTCCTGCGCTATTGCAAGTAACATAGAAAAACTGTCCGACAGGGGCAGAGTGAATTAACCAAACAATTATTTTAATTAAACGAAGAGAGATTTATTTATGATCGTTGCGCCTGTAGTCGACGTACTGCAAGGCCGTATCGCGGTTGGCGAAGACGTCACCGTTCGCGGTTGGGTACGTACAAGAAGAGATTCAAAAGCTGGTATCTCATTTCTTACCGTCTATGACGGTTCCTGCTTTAATCCAGTACAGGCCATCATTAATAATAATTTACCGAATTATCAAGATGAAGTGCTGCACTTAACCACAGGTTGTTCTGTGGAAGTCACCGGTAAAATTGTTGAATCTCCGGGCCAGGGACAGAACTTTGAAATTCATGCCACCAATATTATTGTGGTAGGAATGGTCGATGATCCGGAAACTTATCCGATGGCCGCCAAACGTCATAGTATTGAGTACCTACGTGAAGTTGCTCACCTTCGTCCTCGTACTAACTTAATTGGTGCAGTTGCTCGTGTTCGTCACACATTAGCACAAGCACTACATCGTTTCTTCGATGAACAAGGCTTCTTCTGGGTTTCTACGCCACTGATCACTGCGGCTGATACTGAAGGTGCAGGTGAAATGTTCCGTGTCTCTACACTTGATATGAACAATCTGCCACGCACAGATAAAGGCGAAGTCGATTTCAGTGAAGACTTTTTTGGCCGTGAAGCGTTTTTAACCGTATCAGGTCAATTAAATGGTGAGACTTATGCCTCTGCATTAAGCAAAGTGTATACTTTTGGTCCAACATTCCGTGCTGAAAACTCAAATACCAGTCGTCACCTTGCTGAATTCTGGATGGTTGAGCCTGAAGTGGCATTTGCTGATCTTAACGATATCGCGGCACTTGCCGAAAAAATGCTGAAATACACCTTTGCAGCCGTATTAGCAGAGCGTAAAGATGATATGGAGTTCTTTGCACAACGTGTCGATAAAGACGCTATCTCACGCTTAGAGAACTTTATCACTTCTGATTTTGCTCAAATCGATTATACCGATGCGGTCACTGTGCTTGAAAACTGTGGTGAGAAATTTGAAAACCCAGTTTATTGGGGTGTTGACCTCTCTTCTGAGCATGAACGTTATCTTGCAGAGAAACACTTTAAAGCACCTGTTGTTGTAAAAAACTACCCGAAAGATATCAAAGCATTCTATATGCGTATGAATGAAGATGGTAAAACAGTTGCAGCAATGGACGTGTTAGCACCAGGAATTGGTGAAATCATCGGTGGTTCTCAACGTGAAGAGCGTTTAGATATGTTTGATAAACGTTTAGAAGAAATGGGAATGAATAAAGAAGACTACTGGTGGTATCGTGACCTACGTCGCTATGGCACAGTGCCTCATTCAGGATTTGGTTTAGGTTTTGAACGTTTAGTCGCTTATGTGACCGGTGTCGCAAACGTTCGTGAAGTTATTCCATTCCCTCGTACACCAAGAAATGCAGATTTTTAATTTAGTGATTAATTAATATTCAACTGGAAATTTGCATTGCTGTTTTATTGTACTAGTTTTACTTAAGTGAAGAAGCCAACCGCAAGGTTGGCTTTTTTTATGCATGGCTGTTATTTAATTCAAAAGTTCCCCAAAATACACACTTTGAAATACATAGTTACAATTTGTTACACTTTTTTCGTTTTTGTAGCAAATTGGGGGTAGATAAAATTTTTTACCAATGGAACACTGTCACCCGACACAGACGACACTTAACTCTCATAAATAGTTCCATAAAAATTAAGAAACTATTTCTGGCAGTGGCAAAGGTGTCTGAATAACACCAATGAGGGTAATAATAATGATGAAGCGCAATCTTCTTGCAGTGGTAATCCCAGCTTTAATGTTTGCTGGTGCAGCAAACGCAGCTGAAATGTATAACAAAGACGGCAACAAAGTAGACATCTACGGTAAAGTTGACGTTCGTCATTACTTCGCTAACTCTGAAAGAGACGGCGGTAAAGAAAGCGGTGACGCTTCTCGTGCTCGTATCGGTTTCAAAGGCGAAACTCAAATCAATAAAGATTTAGTTGGTTTCGGTCGTTTTGAATACGAAGTTCGTACTGGTGAACAAGAAGGTGAAACAGACTCACGTGCTCGTTTCGCTTACGCTGGTTTTAAATTTGCTGACTACGGTTCAGTAGACTACGGTCGTAACTACGGTGTAATTTACGACACCAACGCATGGACAGACGTTCTGCCTTTATGGGGCGGCGACTCAATGTCACAAACTGACAACTTCATGACTGGTCGTACTACTGGTGTTCTGACTTACCGTAACACTGATATGTTCGGTTACGTTGATGGCCTGAACTTTGCTCTGCAATATCAAGGTAAAAATAACTCAGAAACTACTAACACACGTACCGATGTTAAAAAACAAAATGGTGACGGTTTTGGTTTCTCTACAGCTTACAACTTAGGTTGGGGCGTAACTCTGGGTGGTGGTTACTCTAATTCATCACGTACTGCAGAACAAAAGTTAAGCACAGCTAAAGGTGAACGTGCAGAAGCATGGAACTTTGGTGGTAAATTCGCAGCTAACAATGTTTACTTAGCAGCTATGTACGGTGAAACTCGTAACATGACTGGTTTCAAAGGCAACATTGCTAACAAAACTCAAAACATCGAGTTAACTGCACAGTATGACTTTAAAGAATTAGGTCTGAAACCATCTTTAGGTTACGTTCAATCTAAAGGTAAAGACTTAGATGTTAAAGGCGTAAACGACGAAGATTTAGTTAAATATATCTCTGTAGGTTCTTTCTACAAATTTAACAAAAACATGACTGCAGTTGTTGATTACAAAATCAACCTGATCAAATCTGATAACAAACTGGGCATCAACGACGACAACGTAGTTGGTTTAGGTCTGACTTATCAGTTCTAATTACCGCTTAGGTAATTAAACAGTCAAGTTAATTGATTTGAAAAGCAACACTTCGGTGTTGCTTTTTTATTTGTCCCCCTACTTCCAATCTTAATCTCTTGTTATTTAGCCCGCTTTTTTCTTCTTATTCTTAATATTTTTCTTTCTTTTTATTTTTGCATTGACAGTGGATCTGTTTATTTATTCACTGAAAAATATTACCACTTCTTTATTTTTAATAATCGCAAAAAGTTTATCATACTAAACAATTATGTCTTTTTAGTGATTATTTTTACATGTTAATGTAATCACAGGATATTCACTTATTTACATCTTGATTTGCTATTTATTCTCACTTAGTTCACAACTTCTTGTTAATTTCTCTACAAACAGTTGGCAAAAAGGCCTCATAGCGTTACTCTTGATACTCATATTTCGGCTTCGTTTTGAGCTTAGGGAACAATTACACTATGTTTGAGAAAATCATTGCTGCACCAGCCGATCCTATTCTGGGTTTAGCTGATAGTTTCCGTTCTGATCCTCGTGAAAACAAAATTAACTTAGGGATTGGTGTTTATAAGGATGAAACAGGTAAAACCCCTGTTTTAACCACTGTTAAGAAAGCAGAAAAATACCTGTTAGAAAACGAAACCACTAAAAATTACCTTCCTATTAGCGGTATCCCTGAATTTGGCAATGTGACCCAAGCACTTTTGTTTGGTGAACAACACCCTATTATCACTGAAAAACGCGCACGTACAGCACAAGCTCCAGGTGGTACAGGTGCTTTGCGTATTGCTGCTGATTTTATTGCTCAACAAACCACGGCAAAACGCGTCTGGATAAGTAATCCAACTTGGCCTAACCATAATAATATTTTCCAAACTGCAGGTCTTGAGATCTGCAATTATGATTATTACGATGCAAAAAATCGTGGGTTAGATTTTGAAGGCATGTTAGCAAGCCTTGCTAAAGCTCAAGCGGGTGATGTTGTTCTGTTCCACGGTTGCTGCCATAACCCAAGCGGTATTGATCCAACTGAAGAACAATGGCGTCAATTAGCTGAACTATCAGCAGAAAAAGGCTGGTTACCTGTTTTTGACTTTGCATACCAAGGTTTTGCTCGCGGTCTTGAAGAAGATGCACAAGGCTTACGCCTATTTGCAGAAAAAAATTCTGAGCTTATTGTTGCTAGTTCATATTCTAAAAACTTCGGTCTTTATAATGAACGTGTAGGTGCATGTACCATTGTCACCAAAGATAGCGACACTGCTGAAAAAGCCTTTAGCCAAGCAAAAGCAATTATTCGTGCCAACTATTCAAACCCACCAGCACACGGTGCTTCAGTAGTAACAACTATTCTTTCTAATCCAGAGTTAAAAGAAGAATGGATTGAAGAGCTAACAACCATGCGCGAACGTATTCAGCGTATGCGTCAATTGTTAGTGACGACACTACAAGAAAAAGGTGCTAAGCAAGACTTTAGCTTTATTATTGACCAAAATGGTATGTTCTCATTTAGTGGTTTAAATAAAGAGCAAGTTGAGCGTTTACGCGCTGAATACGGTATTTATATCGTAGGCTCAGGTCGTATTAACGTAGCTGGTTTAACTCTTGAGAATATGGTTCCACTATGTGAAGCCATTGTTGCAGTACTCTAATTACCTTATAAAGTGTAATTAAGATAAATACCACGTTATTAATAACGTGGTATTTTTATTTAGATCAATAAAAATATAAATCTCATTTTTTACTGATAAAAAAGCTCTTTATAATAAAGAGCTTTCATATTTATTCGCTTATAGCCACTATTACCAGATTGGCATTTCATCTTGTAAAAACGGATTGTATTGGCGCTCATGACCTAAATTAGACATAGGGCCATGTCCCGGAATAAACAAATAATCATCACCTAAAGGTAAGACTTTATTTTTGATTGATGCAATAAGATCGGCATGGTTTCCACGCGGGAAATCGGTACGACCAATACTTTCTTTAAATAAAACATCACCCATTGAAATAAGTTTATTCTGGTGATTAACAAAAATAATATGTCCTGGTGTATGACCAGGGCAATGTAAAACAGATAACGAAATTGTTTTACCGATTGTCACGGTATCACCCTCATTTAACCAACTATCTGGTGTAAATGATTTTCCACAAGGAAAATTAAACATACGACACTGTTGTTCTAATTCTTCAAGTAGAAAACTATCATCTTTATGTGGCCCATAAACAGGAACATTAAAATGCTCAACAATTTGAGAGGTGCCAGCAATATGATCAAAGTGTCCGTGTGTTAATAATACTTTGGTTAATGTTAATTGGCGGGCTTCGATTTCTGCAATAAGCGTTTCGACATCTCCACCAGGATCAACAATTGCCGCTTCCTTCGTTTCATCACACCAAATAAGGGTGCAATTTTGCATATAGTTTGTCACAGGTACAATGTGATACATCATGAATCACTCCACTCTCTATTAACTAATTCTCAATAGATTACCATGAGCGAACAGGTCCTGTATCAATATGCACAAAATTACTTCTCGGATAATATCCAACACCACCCGCTTTCATTCTTAGCGCCACTTGACGAACTTTTGAAAGTTCTGTGCCTACTAAGCGAAAATCCATTGCTTGTCCGCGAGTATGGTAGCTTTTCTTAGCGACACCACTGCTGCTTTGGCGCAAATTATTATTGGTCACTAAAGAGCGATAACCTGAAATAAGTTCAACGGGTTTATTGTTATTCAGCATTACTTGCAGTAAATAGATTTGGTCAAACAGGGCGGGATCAATTGTTTTAATTTTATTTTGTCGGTAATCTCTAAACAAATGGTTTAGTTTAGCAAGCTCATGTTTATTATAACGTTTTCCATCAAAAAACTCGGCTTTAATAGTTTCACCAGTATTTAAATTATTAAAGCGAAGAATTTTTGGGCGAGGTGTAGCTAATGAAGCAAAAGCATGAGAAGGCAATAAACCTAACCCCACTGCGGCCATACCGAGCCCCAGCCACTTACGGCGGTGTGAATCAATAATATCCATAGTATATGCACTCAAAAAATTATTTCAGGAGGAAGAACCTTTATTATGACAATATTTTTCCCGAATTGTTTCTTATAGTTTGTATAGTATTGTAAATAACGATTCATTTTAATTTATCAGCATTTCAAATCTTATTAATTTAGTTATTTATACTAAAGACTCTTTTTATTATTCTATTTTTAATGGAAATTTTAAAAATATTTTGTATATTTATTATTTTTTCAGTTTTCTTATTAAAAAATACAATATATAAAAATATCTCATTGATTTATATATAAATAAAGGGCGACCAATTTAGCCACCCTTTATTCAATTTATACTTTTTTATATTACAAGTATTTCTTAATATTCTCTAAATAAGGTTGGGCATTTGAAATGCTTTTGTCATAACCATAAATATCTGCACGATATTGAGGTGCATTTTCCTGCGCTACCCATGCGGTTTGATAATATAAATAAACTGGGATACGTTCAGGAATTGGGGCATATTGTGTTGAACCACGTTTTAATGCCGCATCAATTCTATCTTGTTTCCATCCTGCATCACCCAATAAAATTGAAGCAAGCTCAGAGGCTTTATTTACACGAATACAACCTGAACTGATTGCTCTCATGTTTTTTGAGAATAATGAATGATTTGGAGTGTCATGCAGATATATCGCATCTGAATTTGGCATATTAAATTTATAACGCCCTAATGAGTTTGTTGGCCCTGGAGCCTGCCAAATTCGGTAAGGGAAGTTATTTGCGCTCATATTTTGCCAATCAATGTCATAAGGGTTAATAGGATAAGCATCATTCCCCCACCCTGAATAAATGGTATATCCCTTACGGCTAAAGTAGCTAGGATCAGCTTTACCTCTAGGCACAATATCTTTACGTGTCATGCTTGTTGGCACATTCCAAGGTGGATTAACCACTACGTTGTTCAGCGCGCTGCTCATAATCGGCGTTTTTCTATCTGGTCTGCCAACAATCACTTTTGAATCAAGAATAAGCTCATTATTGGCATAAAAATAGAGTGAAAAATCAGGAATATTCACCCAAATTCCAGTATCACCTATGGCCGGTGTTAACCGAAGACGTTGAATATTTAATGCCATAATACTGGCACGTTGTGCGGGGGTTATATTCAACCACACTCGCGTTTGTCGCCCTATAACACCATCTGGCTCTAACCCATGAGCCGTTTGAAATAATTTAACAGTCGCAACTAAAGGCGCATCATAAACAGTTGTTGCAATTTCTTGTTCATTTTCTGCTAATTCAGGGATCAGTTTTAAATGGCGCAAAATTTGTCTAAGTGCTAAGACTTCTTCAGAGGATTGATTTGGCTTTAATGATCCTGTTCCTTTCATTTCAGGCCAAACAACCGCACTATGTAATTGCTTGCGCACTTCTTCTTTCATTAAACTGTAATAAGGATGAGAAGGTGCATAAGAAATAACGAAACTGCCTAAAGTGTTATTTTGAATATTTTGTTGTAGATCAACCACGAATTTATCCGATGGTGATGGCAAAGTTTGTGTAGCATTTCGATACAGTAAAGATGCACCTGATTTATTCACTTGCTCAACAAAACTGATATAACCAAGAAATGCGTCTGATAAAATAATATCACGCCCTTCTTTTGTTAACTCTGGTGTTTCTAATTGTACTAACCATTGCCCAAATTGAGGCTGAATACCTGAAATAGCCACTTCTGCAATTTGTTCTTGTAATTGCTGTGCGATTTTTTCATCTTGCCAAATAAGTACGAGGTTATTCGCTTGGTAGACTTTTACCAGTTGAGTTAAATATGATGGTTTATATCCTATTGGGAGCCACGACTGTAACTTTGCTTTTGCCTCTAACTCAGTCACTTGTGGGATATTCATTGCCACGTTGGCGGGTGCTAGCATCGTTTCATTAATGACAGGCACTAATGTCTCAGTTTCTGTTTCGGGTGTAGATAACACAACTGATTCAGTTTCAGTTGCCACAGCGTAATGCCCTGAAAGCAGTGTGCCTATAACAACTGAATATGCGATTGCTCTTTTAATTGGTTGGTGCGCCATAAATCCTCTACCCTCATCCCTTATTATTATTTTGGTATCCTAGAATATTAGATGAGCTTGGAAAAGAGTTTTATAGGAATAAACTAATATTTTTAAAGTTTTATAAACCCTTGATGGGAATTTGATTTTATTTAATCATAAAAAGACTACTTTGCTGTTTTTATATTCACAATATTATTTTATATGGAAAAATAACCAAAGGGTAAAAAACAGACAAATAAAAGTAAGCGTTTTATAAAAATTAAGAATTAAAATTTGCTAAATAAATTTATTTAAATGAAAGGTATTTTTAGATAGAAAAAAGGCGTAGTTTCCTACGCCTTACAAATAAAGGTAAACAAAGGGTAAAAATTAATATTCTGAATTGATAACGACTTCTTCACCAAACTGACCTGCTTTTGGCAGTGGTTGGTAAGAAGAGTTAGCTGCACGCAGAATACGAATACCACGGATATTCAGTTCATCTGCTGCTGCGATATCGGCATCAGCATCACCGTAGTAAATTTTCAGTTTATGATCACGCATCCAGCTTACTTTATTATTTGCGCCTGGTTGGTCACCCGCGAAAATAACAGGTTGCATTTTATCAGCTGGGATATTTAAACCTTCTTGAACATATTTGGTCACAGTCTCAGTTTTAGTTTGAGTACGACCAGTAATGAAATAAACAGTATCACCACGTTTTAAGTGCATTTGAACAAGATCGATACCGACTTGTTTAGGCATACTGAATTTATCCCACTCGTTATTCATTTTTTCCCAGAACTCTGGGTTTTTCAGATAACTGAAATCATTTGGAGAATATTCTAGTTTACCACGGTAAAAACCTGGGCTTGAGAATAAAACAGTATCATCAATATCAAAACCAACAGCCATTGGTGCTTGACCAACTAAACTTTTCTCGATTTCTGCAACAGAAACCCAATTAATTGGTTGTTGTTGTGCTAATTGAGCAACAGTAACACCTGGGTTTACAACTTCTGGCATATGAACTTTTGCCATTGCCGCGCCATTTAAACTTAACGCTAAAGCAATTGCACTAAAAGCTAACGTGACTTTACGCATTTTCTTTCCTTTAATTTTTATATTAATCACATACGGCAATAATCATAGACATCACGCTTACATTTAAATGAGATATAGCGCACGTTGTATCATTTAAATTTTCATTTTTTTGTTAATTTACTTTCATTTTTTGATCTATCTAACACTTTGAAAAAAGAAGGCACTATGAGTATATGCCCGTAGCGCCTTCTATTTGCCTATTTGTAGCTGATTACCCAAATAAAATTATTCTGTTATTTCAGCAACATTTGATGATGCAATTTTATCTTTTTCTGCGTGTTGACCAAAACCTTTTAAACCGACAACGTGAACATGTTCAGTACCATTGAACACTTTACGAACGAGTTTATAAGTTGTACCTTTTTCTGGACTGATATTTTCTGGTGCTGCAATGATTAATTGCATATCTAAACGATCACAAAGTTCGAATAGCGTTGCAATAGATTTCGCATCCAAACGTGCAGCTTCATCGAGGAAAAGCAAACGACAAGGGGAAATATCTTTTCCTCTTAAGCGTCGAGATTCTTCTTCCCAACTTTGTACAACCATCACCAAAATTGACATACCAGTACCAATCGCTTCACCGGTTGATAACGCGCCACTTTCCGCTTTTAACCACCCTTCTGGTCCACGATTAACCTCGACATCCATTTCTAAATAATTACGATAATCTAACAGCTCCTCTCCCACTGTTTGTGGCATACGTTGCCCAATATCTACTTGTGGATTTAAGCGTTGATAGAGCTTCGCCATCGCTTCAGAGAAAGTAAGGTTTTGGTTTTTAAATAAGTCTTGGTATTGATTATCTTCTTCTGATAACACATCAAGAAGCACTTGATGGCTTTCACGAATATTGACGTTAAGTCGAACTCCTCGCACTTGGCCAAATGAAACCGCTTGTAAACCTTGGTTTAGCATACGGATACGATTTTGCTCACGCTGAATAGTTTTACGAATAATATTCGCGACACTTCGTGAGCTAATCGCTAATTTCTGTTCACGGCTTGTCAGTTCTTCCGTTAAGCGAGCAAGCTCAATTTCCATCTGTTCAATTGCATCAACGGGATCATCGGTTTTAATAATATCTTGGCGAATTCGCTCTCTTAAATGCTGATATACCGCAATAAAGAACTGAACTTTACGATCAGGATATTTAGCATCTTCAGAACGACGTAATGCATCACGTAAATATTCATTATCAGCAACAGCTTGACGTAATGCACCTAGCGCCTTATCCGACATTGAACGTAATTCATCAGCAGAAAGGTAAGCGAAATCTCGGCGATGTAAACGACGTTCCATACCATTTTCTTTCACCAATCGCATCACTGCACACCAACCCGCTTTTGCACTCACAACATGCTCTCGGATTTGAGTGTAATCACGCTCAAGTTTACGAATTTTTTTGGTCAGATTATCGCGTTCGGCTTCACTCAGTGCGATATCGCGTTCAAGTTGGCTAATACGAGTACGGTTAGCACTAACTGCAGAATAACGTTGATCCCGTAGTTCTTTTGCTCTTACTTCTGCTCCAACATCAATATGTATCCCCGTATCACGCATCTCCTGCTCAAGCTCTCTAAGCAATTCAGATTTAGTATCAAAAGAACTCTTTAATGATGCGAGCACTTGATTAAATTGAGCACATTGTGCTTGTTGTTGGCGATAAAGCTCCCTTGCTGTAGCGCGTTCAGTTTCTGCCATCTCTAAACGGTGGCGTAGTTTCTCATTAAGATCACTATTTTCGCTCACAATCTCAACAGCATCGCTATAACTAAAATGCGCACGACGTTGTACTACTTCCACCAGCAAGAAAGCTTGTTGTTGATAACGTTGTTGCTCTGCTTTTGCTTGTTCGTAGTCTTGCGTTAATTGCTCGTACTCTTGTGGATCACTTTGCAAAATTGACGCAATAGGCTCTAGGGTTGCGAGTGCTTTTTCATGACGCTGTAAGTGGCGCATAGACTCTTCAGCGGCATACAGCTCTTCACGTAGCTCTTCAACACGGTCAATCAATGTTTCATCCATCAAGATATTCACTTGAGGGATCAGTTTATTAAGCAAATTCAGTGATTCTTTGGCACGAGCATAATGTTGGCGTTGCTGCTGAGTGCTTTCTTCATACTGTGCTAATGCTCTTTCTAGCTCATTACGTCTTTGATTAAGCTGGCGGATATCCGCTTCAGGATCAGCTTCAAAAGCAACTGAAATATGTTGCCCAACAAATTGGCTAAAGGTATGGTGTGCACGTTGAATTTTTTGCACATCAAAAGCTTGCGTTGCATAAAGTTCAGAAAGTTCATCACGTTGACGAGATAATATTTCTAATTGATTTTCACGCGCGGCACGACCAAAAAGTGGGATCTCAGGGTAGCGAGAATAACGCCATTGTCTATCTGAGCTCTTGATAAGAACCGCTTTATCCATCTCTTGTGCATTAAACACACTGTCATCGAAAGATTGAGGATCGCCTTCGATAAAATAGAGATCTTCTGGGCAATCGTCTAATGTTTCTAATTGCGCCTGAACAAGAGAGAGATCTTGTACAACGATGGCATGACGTGCAGGGCCATATAACGCTGAGAAATAAGGTGCATCATCTAATGTAATATCATCATAAATCTCTGATAATAAAACCCCATTAAAACGCTCTGCTAACGTAATTAACCGTCCATCTTCAGCACCACTTGGCTGACTTAAACGTTCAATTTGCGCTTCAATTTGTTGTTTGCGTGTTGCTGTTTCATCACGTAATACGGTGGCTTCACGCTCTTTTTCAAGTAACTGTTGCATATATTCTGTTACTTGATGACCCGTTTCAAAAGATTGACGAGTTTGCTCACACAGTTGCGTTAATGCATCTTGTGCCGCAAGCCATGCTGGGGCTTGTTTTTTTAGCTTTTCAATTTGTTGTTTGAGTTGATCCAGCTCTTGGCGCATTTGCATACGATGTTCGCCAGACTCATTAACATAATCGCTAAGCTCTTCAATTTTAGCTTCTAGCTCATCTTGTAAAATTAACAGATCATCTGGCTCCATCGATTTGCCATGATGTTTGTTAAACTCTTCAAGTTGGCGTTGAGCATTGTTTCGCTGATGTAAACGTTGCTCTAATTCTGCTAATTGCATACGAATAGGATGAACCCTATCCGCTTGGTGTCGATGCGAAGACCATTCGCGTAATGCCGTTTTGGCGGCACTCCAAGCATCTTTACGATCAACCTCACCAACAATGGCGCTAACCAATTTATAAGCTTGATCAAACTGTGTTTTCGCTGCTTCAGAAACATTAAGTTTCTGTTCCATTGAAAGCAATGAATGAGTAATGGTTTGAATTTTCGCTTGGATCCGTTCAGCCCACTGATCAGCATTACTTTCATCTAAATCAGCAATATCACATTGTGCTTTAGCACGCTCTAAAGCCTGTACAGCTTGGCGATATTGGATAGCGCGTGTTTGTTGTACATCTAATGCTTGCTGATAGTCTGCTAACTGATTTTTCAGTTCATCGACTTCTTCTTCTGCCGATTCTACACGTGCTTCAAGTTCTTCTTTCTTAGACGCGGCTTCTTCAACCACTTCACTTTGTTCTTCTAAGCGAAAAGTTATCTCTTCCACATCGGCAACATAACGGTCAATTTTTTCTTGTTGACGAACCGCATTTTGCACTAAGTTTAATCGGTCACTTGCTGCTTGATAATCCGCTTCAAGATCAGAAGAAAGTGCTTGTTGCTCTTCCAGCTCTTTACCCATTTCAACAAAACGATATGCCTCGTTATTAATGGATTTTCTCTGGCTCCATAATTCACGGCGAACTTCTAAAGCTTCATCAAGATGAACTCGTCGTTCATTGGCATGGCGCATATAGTCAGCTGCAACATAAGATGTCGCTTCTGTAATTAAGTGCTTAAATAAGTCACGATCAGATTGAGTGACACGAATAGCTTCAAGCGTCATTCGGTTTTCACGTAGTGCGCCTTCCATATCTTGGAAAGCTTTTCTGACTCCGCTATTTTCAGGTAGTAAATAATCACGTAGAGAGCGTGTAATCGCACTTGAAATACCACCATACAATGAAGCTTCAATTAAGCGATAAAATTTAGCGCGATCACTCGCTGAACGTAAACGTTTAGGAATAACCCCCAAATCGAACATCACTGCATGGAAGTCAGTAATTGAATTAAATTGTCTGAAAACAACCCCATCAATGGCTTCAACTTTTTCTTTTAATTCATTGAGTGGTAAAACCCTTGCTTGGCGATCTGCAACAGCTTGAGTCAGAATTTCTGTCGGGTTTTCTGCCATCGGCAGCCCTTGGATCATAAAGGGTTTGATATCAACTTTTTTATCGCGACCAGCAATCTGCTGTAAACGCACCCCTACCACAGCACGTAAATGACGTGAGTTGATCACATCTAATACAGCGTAACAGACGCCAGGACGTAACTTCCCATATAAACCTTTATCACGAGAACCACTTGTTGATCCAGCTTCGGTGGTATTACGAAAGTGCAGTAAAGTCAGATCAGGGATCATTGCTGTGATAAATGCAGCCATAGTGGTTGATTTACCAGCACCATTCCCGCCTGATAATGTCGTCACCAATTCATCTAAGTCAAAAGTGCGAGCAAAGAACCCATTCCAGTTGATCAGTGTTAATGAGCGAAATTTTCCACGTTCAATCATTTATTTTCTTCCTCCGCATCATCTTCACCTGATTGTAATTGCTCATCTTCATTTTCTTCATCATCATTTGGTGTCTCTGATCCTGTATCAAGCGCCATCGCTTCACCATCACGGATCATTCGCATTTGAGCTTCCAGTGGTGAATCACCACTGCGCACATCAGCACCAAAGCGGAACACTGATTCTGTTATTGAAAAACGCTGTAAGTCATTTAATAAGAATGAGATCATACCTAAACGACGTAAACGATTCAGAGAGGTTCTCATTTTTTCTTGCAGTTTTTGCAAATCAAGATCAGAACCGGTGGAACGCTGATTCACTAAACGTAATAATTTATTTTCATCTGCTAGTGTTCTTAATTCATCGAATAGCTCTTGAACAGTAAATATACCCTGATTCGCTAATCGCTCTGGGCTAAGATAGAGATAACAAAGAATTTTCCCCACCAGCATATCCATTTCAGACAGTACAGAACGAGGAATAAGCGTAGTTGAGCGAGGACGTAGATAGAAGAAACCTTCTGGAGCTCGGATTAATTCAACATTATAACGCGCATAAAAATCTGACAATTCATCTTGAAAGTCCATCAAGAAGGCATGATTATCCAGAGAATCTATACCAATATGTCGACCTGCACGTAACTGGCTATCCAGTTCAGGAAAAAGTGAGTTCGCTAATGCCTGCGCCAACTTTGCTGGCATAAATTGTTCAGTATGTATCGATGACATGCGCTTGTACCTTAGCTCCATATTCGTTAATTTCTGACCATTTTGCAGGTAATCCTGCGAGCTCAGCTTTTGCTACACCTAATCGTACCGCCTGATCAATCACAATACGGGCAACATCAAAATGTTTCTGCTGCGGGTAACGATCAAGGTATTCAACTAATACTGAACTGAGATCTAATGCTCTTTGCTCTAATTTGTAAGAAGCAAGCTCTTGCTCTACCCATTGCGCTATTTGTTCATTCACTTCACTGAACATTTGATATTCGAGTTCTTCAGGTAATTCACCTGTAACTTCTTCATCTCGTAAAGTCAGTTCTTCATCACGCATATCATACAACCTATCTGCATTAGCGTAAGTTAATGCCCATGGGCTGTCGAAATAGTTTTGTACTGATTGACGTAATCGACGAGAGAATATACGGTTTTTATCCATGTCTATCGCAGTACGAATAAATTTATGGACGTGTCTATCATAGCCAATCCATAAATCAATAGATTGCTGACCCCAACTAATAATACGGTCTAGCTTACTTTGTAGCTCAAATACTAACGTATCTATTTGATCAACATGACCTGTATTCATGTTTGCTTCTTGAATACGCAATAGATTGGCTTGAAGTTTATCACCCGCGGCTTCAAGCGTATCTTGTAGCTCTCTTAATGTGCCAGAGGTTTCAGATAACAGTTGTTCACAGCTTGATATAGCAGCTTGCCAGTCTTGATTTAATAATGCCGCAATATCTTCTTTTACTGTATTTTGCTGTTCATCCATAATTCGCTGTGACAAATCAATGCTATCGAAAATTTCTGCAACTGAATATTTCAGTGGCGCAAAAACATTACGATGCCAATGATATTCATCGCCACCATCTTCAGCAGAACTTGCAGCAGAATCGAGTTCTCCCGCTACAATAGATAACTGCATAGATAAACGTAACGATGAAAACTCACGTTGACGAATATAATAATCACTAATTCCAATACCTAACGGCGTTAACCGATATATTGCATTACCTTCTACCAATTCACTGGTAAAACGGTTAAAAAGCCGCTGCTTAACCATATCATTAATGGCATTATTGGCACGAACTTGAATTGATTCTGCGGGTTGTTCAAAGCCTTTACAGACCTCTCTAAAGGCGTCAATTAACTCCCCTTCACTAATTTCACCATCAAGGCGTTCACTGTTTAATACAGCGACTGCCATCAAAAAAGCTAATCTTTCAGGTGGCAGTGAGATTGAGAAATCATTTTTTCTCGCCCAAGACACTAACTCAGGAACGGTCTGGGTAAAATCACTCATAGTACATCCTTAATTTACACGCTTTTGTGCCATGACATGAATGTAACGCCCCAGAC
This sequence comes from Proteus sp. G2669, assembly GCF_009915245.1. Classification (NCBI taxonomy): domain Bacteria; kingdom Pseudomonadati; phylum Pseudomonadota; class Gammaproteobacteria; order Enterobacterales; family Morganellaceae; genus Proteus; species Proteus sp. G2669. The sequence goes on from NZ_JAABLX010000020.1 coordinate 16,568, forward strand.
TGATATAGGGCTCTTGCCGACAATAACGTTGCTCTAATGCGAGCAACGATGGAAAATCTTTATTTTGCAACTGGCGACTTTGTAAATAATCATGAAAAACACGAACTCCCGTTTTTCCTAATATTGTCATTGAAAATTCTGTCAGCCATTGATAAACATCTTCAGGTTGCAATGGATTTTGAGGCGATAATGATTTTTTTCTTCTTCGAGGAATTTCAGGATTTGCCAGATGAAAATTCCCCAATATCGCATTTCTCATGACAATACCATTCGCATTGTAAAACATCAGCGATAAGATACCATTAGGTAACAACATATCGGTAAGAACATTTACGGCGTCTTTCTGATCCGTGATCCATTCCAATACTGCATGAAATAGAATTAAGTCAACCCCTTCATCTATATGCTCTTTAATCTCTTGAGCTGCACAACAAATAAACGTCATGTTCTCGACAACACCCTCTTCAATCGCAGCCTCTTGTGCACGATTTAGCATCTCTTGTGATAAATCACATAAGATAATTTGGTGTCCTAATTTAGCAAGCTGACGAGAGAAATAACCTTCACCTCCACCTGCATCTAAAATACGCAAACTCCGGCTAGGTAAGAGGGTCAATAATTGTTGTAAATCTTCCCAAATCACCGCTTGACGTATTTTACCCTTTGTTGTGCCATAGATATTGCGGGAGAATTTATCTGCAATATCGTCAAAATTACGATCTGACATTAAAACGCCTCATGATAACAACTTACTACTTGCGCTCTTTGCGTTCTGATAAATTCAAAAATATGAGACACTGTACATAAATAAAGACGGCAATTTTACCAGTGTTCTATGATACTGACTGTTTTCTCTAAAGAAATAAGTCATGAATCAGATTATTCGCAAAGCGCAGTATAAATATAACGCTTATTAATGAAAAAATTAACGTTCAAACGTTTATCGTTTTATAAATAATTAAACGGTTCTTTATTTCTATTGATGAAAACTTAGTGAAACGTTGTTGTGTTAGCTATTTTGACACAACGTCTTGGAATTCCCCTAGTTTTCACTAAGCTTTCGCTATCAATTGCATGTATTTCACTCAATCTAGGATGATTTATGCTGTTTTTGCTCAAAAAATATGTTGCAGGCTTTCTGATGCCCTTGCCTTTGCTCTTATTAATCGCCTTTTTTGCATTAGCACTACTTTGGTTTACTCGTTGGCAAAAAACTGGAAAAAGCCTACTCACTGTTGTTCTTATTTTATTGACGATTTTAGGCATACAGCCTGTTGCTGATACACTATTAATGCCAAGTGAAAAAGAGTATCAAGCTCGTTATGAATTACGAGAAAATTCACAACAAGATGTGAACTATATTGTTGTTTTGGGTGGTGGATTTACTTATAACCCCGATTGGGCACCCAGTTCTAATCTTCTTAACAATAGTCTATTTCGTGTTGCTGAAGGTGTAAGACTCTATTATCGTAATCCTAATGCGATGCTAATTTTTACAGGTGGTGCAGGTGTTAATCAGATAAGTAGTGCTGAGGTAGCGGCTCAGGTAGCACAATCTTTGGGTGTACCTCCTGAAAGGACTATCGCATTATCAACACCGAAAGATACTGAAGAAGAAGCCTATGAAGTTGATAAATTAATTGGTAAGAAACCATTTTTACTTGTGACGTCCGCTAACCATTTAGCACGCGCTGAACGTTTCTTTTTAGCCAGAGGCATGAAACCTATCGTTGCACCAGCTAATCAATTGGCTATCACTTCACCATTACATCCTTGGGAAAAATATTTCCCTTCAGCGACATATTTTCAGCATAGTGAACGTGCATGGTATGAGTTTTTAGGCTCAATGTGGCAATCAGTTAAACCTGCTGGGCAACCCGCTACTATTTCTGAAAATGAAAGTCATCAATCAGATAAAGAAGAAAACCAGTAATTAGAAATATTTTTGCTTACTGATACAAAAACGGCACTTAATTTAAGTGCCGTTGAAATTGATTTGTGTCCGTTAAAAGATCAGAACTCTTGGTTAAGTGCTCGATATGCAGCTCTGGCTGCAATAAGATCATCTTGAGTGTCAACACCCACACCAGGAACTTCTAATGCTTTTGCAACATGGATTTTTTCGCCATACCACAATACCCGCAGTTGCTCTAACATTTCAATAGATTCTAATGGGCTTGGCTCCCAAGTAATATATCGACGTATAAAGCCAGCGCGATAAGCATAAATCCCAATATGGCGGAGATAATGCTCACCAATTTCATCGTGTGATAAGTTAAAACGGTCTCTTTCCCAAGGAATGGTTGCACGAGAAAAATAAAGTGCGAAACCTTTTGCATCCATAACCACTTTCACTGCATTAGGATTAAACGCTTCTTTTGAATCAACAATAGGCACTGCCAATGTTGCCATTCCTGCACCACAACTTGCTAAATTTTCAGCAACTTGAGTAATAATTGCGGGAGGAATAAGAGGTTCATCACCTTGTACGTTAACGATTATCTCGTCATCTGCAAATTGGTATTTTTCAATGACTTCAGCTAAACGTTCTGTACCCGAATGGTGATCTTCTCGGGTCATACAGGCTTCCCCACCCGCTTTTTCCACAGCGGCAACAACATCTAAGTTATCGGTTGCGACAATGACACGGTTTGCACCAGAACGCATAGCCTGTTCCATAACACGAACAATCATAGGTTTACCGTGAATATCCGCGAGGGGTTTACCCGGTAAGCGGGTCGATGCATATCGACCAGGGATTATGACCGTGAACATGAAGTTACTTTTCCTCTTCTAGTGATAATTCTCTTGCTTCATTCTCCAGAAGAACGGGGATATTGTCACGAACAGGATAAGCTAAATGATCAATTTTGCAGATAAGCTCTGAATTTTCTTTATCAAAGATAAGTTTGCCGTGGCAAACTGGACAAGCAATAATTTCAAGTAAGCGGTGATCCATTTTTTCCCTCTCAAGGGTTAATCATTTTATATAGCAAAAGGATATCATAAGGAAGGATCAGCGTTAATACTCAAAGCCTCTCGTTTAGTGATAATTCGAAAATTATTTTGGTTATTAATAAATTTATTATTTTCTTTTTTACTATAAGCAACAAAAAAGCCACATTAATGTGGCTTTTTATCGTTGAGTCTGCAACATCATTAATAAAGAATTACATTCCACTTTTATTGATAATAATTTAACCTTTTTATTATCTTTATTGCATTCTAATTAACGTTATAACTCTTTTATATTACTTATTCGGTTTGGTAGTAAGCTATTTGACCTTACCTGCCCCAAAATAGGTATAAACGATAATTTAATCTCGGTGTTAAACTATCGTTTCTACTACATCATCAACAAGGTAAAACCTTATTTAAAATCCGATAACATCAGCAGCTTCTAGGCCGGCGGCTGTTCTGATAACAGAAAATTCAACGTCTTGACCTTCTGTTAATGCTTTGTTTTTTGTATTGGCAATCGCTTTTTTATTGACATAAACTTCTTGTTCAATATCTCTTGCAACAATAAGACCATAACCTTTGTTATTGTCGAACCATTTAACGCGACCCATTCTTAATTGTAATGTCATGATAGATAAACTCCTTTTGTTCTTCGTATAGTTTTTATTTTTCTATACTAATGCATCCTACTTTTTATTATGTCTTCTTATATAAAACCCCAATTAAATTCTGAACACATTAATTTAAGTAGTGCATTTTATTATTTAATATAAATGTTCAAAACCGTGATAGCTAAACTTGATGAATATTCTAAGGCTCAATCAATATTTACAGTATCAACATGACAAAAAGATGACATGAGGAAGATATTTTATTGCGCACCTATAAATAAAATAACCGTATATAAGGAGGATTAATAATCACCATTCAAAATAGTTTCTACAATCCATTAGGTGCAAAGCCTATTGCATTCACAGCATAAAAGTATTACGTCTACATTAAAGATCCACAAAATCTCCACACAAGGCTTTTGAGTAGATAGGGTATTGGCGAGTTAAATTGAACTACGACAAAAGCGGTATGCGACTGTGGGTAGGTAATCTTTTATGTAACGCTATCCTGATTTCCACTATAAATATCATTGTTTCAGATCAGATACAAGTTTTTTTCGAGCCGTAAATTAAATTGCTGACTTGTTTTAGCACAGATTGGCTATTTAACTCAGCGCTGACTGGCAAATACCACCAATTTTCTTGAGCAAAATGCTGACATTTAACAGCATCTTTTTCTGTCATAATAAGAGTTTCATTGAAAGGTGTTAAATCTTGTAATTCTTTGGCGCTGTAATCACTGTGATCACTAAATGCTTGAGTTGAAATTAATTCAATTCCTTTTTCGCGCAAAGAATTAAAAAAACGAGGAGGATGACCAATGCCTGCTATTGCTACCGCTTTAGCTATCTGTTGAACTGGCTTTTTCTCACCCGTCTTAAGGTTCACTGCAATATCACCCGCTAAAACCATTGCTATCTCATTATCTTGGCTTAAACCACCATTAACAATAATTGCATCGACTGAATGTAAGCGACTCGCACGTTCCCGCATAGGGCCAGCAGGAAGCCACCAGCCATTACCAAATCGACGCTGCCCATCGATAACAACAATTTCATAATCACGCTGTAGTGCATAATGCTGTAAGCCATCATCAGTGATAATCACATCAAGTTCATGTTGTGCTAATAAGGCTTTTACTGCATCTCGTCGAACAGGTGCAACCGCAACAGGTGCACCTGTTCGATGATAAATTAACACAGGCTCATCACCTGCCATTGCAGGTGTGGTCTCTGATGTTAGTAGTAATGGATAATGATCTGATTTCCCGCCATAACCACGGGAAACAATGCCTGGTTTAAATCCTTGCAGTATTAATTGCTCAACAAGCCATATAACAACGGGGGTTTTACCATTGCCACCTGCTGTTAAGTTACCAACAACCACAACAGGAACAGAGGCTTTCCATGATGACAACCATCCTTTTTGATATGCAAAGCGCCTTAATAGAGTAATCGCGCCGTACAACCATGAAAATGGAAGTAAGAGGAGATAAAACCAAGATTTACCAGACCAAATCCGTTCAATCATTTACCAAATTGCATCCTGTGAAGTTGAGCATAAACACCTTTTTGATCGATTAAATCAATGTGTGAGCCACGTTCAACAATTTCACCATCTTCAATAACTAAAATTTCATCCGCTTTTTCAATGGTTGATAATCGGTGAGCAATCACTAAAGAGGTTCTATTTTTTTGCAGTTCATCAAGAGCTGATTGAATAGCACGTTCAGATTCTGTATCAAGTGCCGATGTAGCTTCATCAAGGATAAGAATTGGTGAATCACGTAGTAAAGCCCTCGCTATCGCGATACGTTGACGTTGTCCACCTGAAAGCAGAACACCATTTTCGCCAATTTCGGTATCTAGGCCTTTATCCATTTTATTAATAAAGTCCATTGCATGCGCCATTTTGGCTGCTTTTTCGATATCTTCACGACTGTATTGGTCTTCACAAGCATAAACAATATTATTTGCTACTGTTTCATTAAATAAGTGAACATTTTGAGAAACAAGAGCAACTTGATTACGTAAAGATTTCAACGTGTATTCACGAATATCATGACCATTAATCAATATTTGCCCTTCATTGATGTCATAGAAACGCGTGATCAGATTCGCTATTGTTGACTTACCTGAACCAGAACGTCCCACTAATGCAACAGTTTTTCCTGCTGGAATAGTAAATGACATATTTTTCAAGGCAGGAGTATCTTTTGTCACATACTGGAAAGTCACATTACGGAATTCAATATCACCCGTTGGTTTTTTCAGTTCTAGTTTACCTGTGTCTTTCTCTTGTTCCATATCGAGAATAGCAAATAATGTCTGGCAAGCTGCCATACCTCTTTGGAACTGAGCATTCACATTCGTCAATGATTTCAATGGGCGCATTAATGCAACCATTGATGAGAAAACAACGGTGATTGTACCTGCAGTTAATGTATTCATAATGTCAGGGAAGCTAGCAGCGTACAGAACAAATGCTAACGCAAAGGAAGCAATTAATTGAATAATAGGATCTGAAATTGACGATGCAACAACCATACGCATACCTTGGCGACGAATATGGTTACTCACATGATTAAAGCGCTTATTCTCTACTTCTTGACCATTAAAAATAAGTACTTCTTTATGTCCTTTCAGCATCTGTTCAGCGCTAGTTGTTACTTGTCCCATGCTATTTTGAATACGTTTACTAATCGTTCTAAAACGTGTTGATACCAAACGAATAACAATAGCAACAATAGGGGCAATAACAATGAGGATCATGGATAATTGCCAACTATAGTAAAACATCAAGCCAAAGAGCCCGATAATGTAGGCACCTTCACGAACAACTGTAATTAATGCACCTGATGATGAAGACGCAACTTGCTCTGAATCATATGTAATACGAGAAAGCAAAGTTCCTGTTGATTGCTGGTCAAAAAAGCTCACCGGCATTCCCATAATGTGGGAAAACAGTCGGCGACGCATATTCATTACAACTTTCCCAGATACCCAAGAAAGACAGTAACTTGAAATAAAGTTAGATATACCACGCAGAACTATCAGTCCAATAACAGCAATCGGCATCCATTTTAATACGTCATTACTTGCTTTACCAAAACCTTCATCAAGCAGTGGTTTTAATAAAGAAATCATAAATGCATCCACACCCGCATTGATGATTAATGCAATTGCTGCAGCGATCAAACCCGCTTTGAAAATCCGAATCATCGGCCATAAGCGTCGGAATGTTTGCCACGTTGATAGGTCTATATCATTCATATATATTACCAAACTTTTAATAATTAGCCGGTCATTCTACTCGGGAAACGTCAAAACACCAAACCACTGATGATACCAGCGAGGTAAAATATCTCGTCTATAGGTAAATACATCAATATTATCTTGATTAAACTCGATCGAAATCTGCCCACTAATAGAGGTTGTTAGCCAATTAATAGCTTCTTTTTTATAACGAAGATGTACTTTATCAGAAGGTAAACGCCAAAGGCTATAACGAGCAGCAGAAACGAGTGCAAATTTAGGCGACACTGTTTGAATAAACGCCAATGTGGACGATGTTTGGCTACCATGATGAGGAACCTGTAAAATATCAGCGCTTAATTGGCGATTTTTCGACCTTATTAATTGTATTTCCGCCTCTTTTTCAATGTCACCTGTCAACAGTATATTATGTTTACCATCACTTACATTGATCACACATGATTGATTATTTTTAGGTGAGAGAACTTTATTTGGTGGCCATAATGCATCAAACTTAACCCCTTTCCATTGCCATGATTCACCCTGTAAGCAGGGTAAATGTGAAGAATTATCAAAGCTACTACGAAGTGTTAAATTGGGATAAGCCATCATTAAATCATCAATACCTCCCGTATGATCTAAATGGTCATGGCTGATGATTAATGCCACAGGATTAAGCCGATGATATTTTAAATAAGGAATAATGACACTTTTTGCAATTGAACCACCACTTTTCCAGCGTATTCCTGTGTCATAAATAATCGCTTCTCTATCTTTTTCAAGAATAATAGCTAAGCCATGGCCAACATCTAACATAGACATACGCCATTGATAACGTGAGAAAGTTGTGAGTTCACAATATAAAAGAATACCAATAGCAATAAGCAAAATAAAATGATGACGCCACCATGACATTTTTATAATTGCAATAATACCAACACCTAAAAACCCCAATAAAAAAGGAATAGCACCACTATATTGCCAATAAGGTAAAAATAAAGGAGCACACCAAAAAGCAAGATTAATAGAGAGATCAACCCAGTGCCAAATTATTGGTTGTAAAAATGAAAAAAAGGATGTCAATAATCCAAACATTATTAATGGTACTGTAATAAATGAAACAATAGGAACTGCCCATAAATTAACAATAAAACTAAAAAAATTAGCTCCACCAAACAAATAGAATTGAAACGGTAATAAAATAATTAGCAATCCAAATTGTAAGTGAATTAGTCTTAAAATAAACCATCGTTTTTGATGATTATATTTAGCTTTTAATGGATACATCCAATACCAAAAAATAATGGCAAATACAGCAGAAAACGAAAGCCAAAAACTGGCTGAAAGTATCGATAGTGGTTCAACAATCAATATAAGGGCAGCGCTCCAAAGAGCCCATTGCCAAGGCAGAAATAATCGGCTTTGCCAATGTAAGATCACCCAAACACTTAATCCGATAACAGCTCTTGTTGCAGGTATTCCCCAGCCCGATAAAGTCGCATAGAATACACCACATCCCCAAGCTATCAACAATGGAAATTGTGTATTTATCCATTTAATGGGAAATAAAAACTGAAGACCCCTTGCTATAACCCACCCTACAAGTGCAGCTAAACCGATATGCAATCCCGATATAACAATAAGATGTGCAACTCCCGTTTTCATATAAAGATCTTTTCTTTCATGCTCTATATCACGTTTATCACCTAGAACTAACGCAATAATCTCACCTTTATTTTTTGCTGTTTGCCAATAGGTTAAAAGAGAATGAATAAATTGAGTACGTAGCGAAATATCAGCATGAACGAATGTAGCTAACATCACTTTTCCTGTTAAGGTTTCTTTTTTAGAGACTGCATATTTTTGGCTATCAAATCCACCTTCATTTAAATAGCTGTGTACAGCTTTAAATTGAATTTTAAATTTCCAAAATTGCCCTATTTCGATATTTTTAGGTGGATTTCTCCAATATACGTTGGCGTAAATAGAAGATGAAAAAAATGTCTCTTTTGGAATGGGAATTTTGATAATAATATTACCATCTGATAATTGACGATATTCAACAATATTTGTTTCAAATGACACAATATTATCAACAAGTTGAGTTGTTTTTACCATCAATGAGTATGCGATAAGATTAGAATAAACCCAGAAGAATAAAAATAATGCTAAGAAACGAATTAATGAAAAAGGAATAAGTAATAAAGATATTGCAATAATAATTACAATATAATAAGTCGTTAAACTAAAAAGTGTATGTTGAAATAATAGAGGTAGACAACCTAATAATATTGCTAGAGCGATACTATCCAAACTCAGTGTTGTAAAATAGAATCGTTGATAATATTTTGAATAAAAAAAGTATTGTTTTATTGATAATATTTTTAACCTCAAAATACTTATTATTCCTCTCAATAAAATCATTTTTGCATCCCTTCATAAGTATCTTTAAATATCATGAAGTTATATTTTTATTAAAGGTAGCTCTTTAGAACGTTTTTTCGTACTTCTTTATAAAAAGAAAGTTTTTTATTGTCGTATACATTATATTTTGAGAACAAACTCGAAAAAAACAAAACAAATCAACAATTATGATAATTAAATCAAGAAATAACGTTCAAAGTACAATAAAGTAATACAAAGAAAAGTAAGAAAGAAAATAAAAAAGGACAATAAAAAGGAAAATAAATAGATATGGTAAATGAAGTAAAGGACTAACAATCAAAAACTAACCAATGGAAGCAATCAAAAATAATCAACACAAATAAAAGATAATAAAAAACGGCACCGAAGTACCGTTTTTGAGAAAGTTAACTAACATCGTGCCATTTCGACAGGAGTTATTATTCCGTATAAATATTTACACGGTCACGTAACTCTTTACCTGGCTTAAAGTGTGGAACGTATTTACCTTCCAGATCTACTTTATCACCAGTTTTCGGGTTACGACCCGTACGCGGCGCACGGTAGTGTAGAGAAAAACTGCCGAATCCGCGGACTTCGATACGCTCACCATCAGCTAAAGTATCAGCCATATGATCAAGCATTTCTTTTACAGCTTCTTCAACCGTCTTAGCCGAAAGATGAGATTGTAGGCCTGCAAGTCTCTCGATTAACTCAGACTTGGTCATATTACCTCCCTAAACTACCGATAAATAGGCAACGATTAACGTTGCCTCCGTTAATAACTTAAATTATTCGCCTTTAGCTGCTTTGAAAGCTTCAGCCATAGCGTTGTTTGAAAAACCAACTTCTTCTTTGTTGTTTACAGAAGCGATAGCGTCTTTCTCGTCTGCTTCGTCTTTAGCACGAACAGATAAGTTGATAACGCGGTTTTTACGGTCAACGCCAGTGTATTTAGCTTCAACAGCTTCGCCAACATTCAGAACCAGAGTTGCATCTTCAACGCGGTCACGTGAAGCTTCAGAAGCACGCAGGTAACCTTCAACACCGTCAGCTAATTCTACAGTTGCGCCTTTAGCGTCAACAGCAGTTACTTTACCAGAAACAATAGCACCTTTTTTGTGAGCAGACAGGTAATTATTGAATGGATCTTCTGATAATTGTTTAACGCCCAGTGAGATACGTTCACGTTCAGCATCAACTTGCAGAACTACAGCAGCGATTTCGTCGCCTTTTTTGTATTCACGAACTGCTTCTTCACCTGCAACATTCCAAGAAATGTCAGATAAGTGAACCAGACCGTCGATACCGCCGTCTAAACCGATGAAGATACCGAAGTCAGTGATAGACTTGATTTTACCTTCAACACGGTCGTTCTTGTTGTGAGTTTCTGCGAACTGCTGCCATGGGTTAGATTTGCACTGTTTCAGACCCAGTGAAATACGGCGACGTTCTTCATCGATGTCAAGAACCATAACTTCAACAACATCACCAACGTTAACAACTTTAGATGGGTGAATGTTTTTGTTAGTCCAATCCATTTCAGAAACGTGTACCAGACCTTCAACGCCTTCTTCGATTTCTACGAAGCAACCGTAATCAGTCAGATTAGTTACACGACCAGTCAGTCTAGTACCTTCTGGATAACGTTTAGCGATAGCTACCCATGGATCTTCGCCCAGTTGTTTCAGACCTAATGATACGCGAGTACGTTCACGGTCGAATTTCAGGACTTTAACAGTGATTTCGTCGCCAACATTGACAATTTCGCTTGGGTGTTTAACACGTTTCCAAGCCATGTCAGTGATGTGCAGTAAGCCGTCAACACCGCCCAGATCAACGAATGCACCGTAGTCAGTAAGGTTCTTAACGATACCTTTAACTTCCATGCCTTCTTGCAGGTTTTCTAATAACTGATCGCGTTCTGCGCTATTTTCAGATTCGATAACCGCACGACGAGACACAACAACGTTGTTACGTTTTTGGTCTAATTTGATGACTTTGAACTCAAGCTCTTTGTTTTCCAGATGAGTTGTATCGCGAACTGGGCGAACGTCTACCAGTGAACCTGGTAAGAACGCACGAATGCCGTTCAGTTCAACAGTGAAACCACCTTTAACTTTACCGTTGATGATACCAACAACAGTTTCGTTTTCTTCGTAAGCTTTTTCCAGCATCAGCCACGCTTCGTGACGTTTAGCTTTCTCACGAGACAGAACGGTTTCACCGAAGCCATCTTCAACCGCGTCCAGAGCAACATCAATTTCGTCGCCCACTTGGATTTCTAATTCGCCTTGAGCGTTTTTAAATTGTTCTACAGGGATAGCAGATTCTGATTTCAGACCTGCATCAACCAGAACAACGTCTTTATCGATAGCAACTACAACGCCGCGAACGATAGCGCCAGGACGAGTTTCGATTGTTTTTAGGGATTCTTCAAAGAGTTGAGCAAAAGATTCTGTCATGTTAATGATCTTCAAGTAAATTTAATTAACGTCCATTTAGCATCCGGCCGAATGGGGTTGTTTCACATACCTCGTTACATCCTTTGTGACAAGGTCATCGGGCATTGTTGTGTTTTCATTAACACGTCAACCCGATTTTGATAATTACCTAGTATAAACGAAATAAAAATTAATTACGCTGATAATTGCAGATTTTTTTTAGCATAAGTTAACGATTTTTCAATAACTTCGTCGATAGACAAACTTGTAGAATCGAGAATTAATGCATCTTTCGCTGCAACAAGTGGCGCAACAGCACGATTCCGGTCACGGTGATCGCGTTCTTTTATCTCGGATAAAAGGCGCTCAAAGTTAACATTAAAGCCCTTTTCCTGCAACTGTAACATGCGACGACGTGCTCGTTCCTCTGCACTGGCTTCAAGAAAAATTTTCACTTGAGCATCAGGGAAAACTATCGTTCCCATATCTCGCCCATCGGCAATAAGACCAGGTTCAGTACGAAATGCTCGCTGGCGACGCAATAATGCTTCTCTTACACGGGGAAAAGTTGCTGCTTGTGAGGCCGTATTCCCAACTGTTTCAGTACGAATTTCATTCGATACATCTTCACCTTCGAGGATAACACTTAAACCATTCTCATTAGGAACAAAACGTACATCTAAATTTGCCGCTAAAGGTACTAATGCATCTTCAGAAGTAATATCAACATGGTGGTGTAAAGCAGCTAATGCCAACACACGATAAATAGCACCAGAGTCAAGTAAGTGCCAGCCAAACGCTTTCGCTAATGCTTGGCATAATGTTCCTTTACCTGCTCCGCTAGGCCCATCAACAGTTATAACAGGGACGATAACCGCCATGAGTTTCTCCTTTTCATGGGCACTGTGTTTCTGTGTTTGATGCTTTTATTACATTGATATAATAGACATTGAATTCAAACAGAGAAAAACAGTATTAATGTATGCGCGTCATTATACGCATACAATGTATAGGAAGAAACAAGCAGATAAAGGCCAAAGAGATTTATTCAATATTATTTTTTATAGATAGGTTATTTTTTAGAAAACTTTGTCTGAACATAATAAAAAATCGGCAATATTGTGCTGTTAGAAGTCCAACACTGCCGATTTAACTGATTTAAATTTGACTTGTTTTTATTAAATACAATGGGTATTAACCATGACGCTGAGAAAGCGTTTCTAACTTATAAAAATAATCTGGGAATGTTTTGGCTGTACAACCTGGATCAAGAATAGTAATAGGTGTATCAGACAATGCCACCAGCGAGAAACACATAGCAATACGATGATCGTTATAAGTTTTGATATTTGCAGTCGTTAACTGCTGTGGTGGAGTGACTTTTAAGTAATCATGCCCTTCTTCTACAATCGCACCTACTTTTTGCAATTCTGCAGCCATTGCTGCCAATCGGTCAGTTTCTTTTACACGCCAGTTATAGATATTACGAATAACAGTATCACCTTTTGCAAACAGCGCTGTAGTAGCAATGGTCATTGCTGCATCAGGAATAGTATTCATATCCATATCGATGCCCTTTAACGAGCCACGTTCACATTCAATATAATCATCACCCCAACGTATTTTTGCTCCCATTTTTTCAAGTACAGAAGCAAAATGAATATCGCCTTGCAAACTATTTTTGCCAATACCTGTCACTCGGACTGTTCCACCTTTAATTGCAGCAGCAGCTAAGAAATAAGATGCTGATGACGCATCTCCTTCTACAAGGTATTTTTCAGGTGATTGATATTGTTGACCGCCTTTCACAACAAATTGTTGATAATTTTGATTTTCAATCTTGCCACCAAAGGTATTAATCAACGCTAAGGTAATATCGATATACGGTTTTGATACTAACTCACCCTTAATTGTAATAGTTGTATCTTGCTCAGCTAATGGCGCTGTCATTAATAAGGCGGTCAAAAATTGGCTTGAAACACTACCATCAACTGCTACATTTCCACCCTTAAAACCGCCACGTAAACGAATAGGTGGATAATCTGTTTGTTCGAGATAATCGATACTCGCACCACCTTGGCGCAAAGCGTCAACTAAGTGCCCAATTGGGCGCTCTTTCATTCGTGGTTCACCCGTTAATACAATGTCATGCGAACCTAAACTTAATGCAGCTGCCAATGGACGCATTGCTGTACCAGCATTACCTAAGAAAAGTTCTAATGGTGAATTAGTTTTAAATTCACCACCTAGACCCTCTATATCACAAACTGTATTGTTATTTGATAATTGATACTGCACGCCTAATGCTTTTAATGCATTTAGCATATGACGAATATCATCACTATCTAATAGGTTAGTTAAACGTGTTTTACCTTTAGCTAAAGCGGCTAATAATAACGCACGATTAGAGACACTTTTTGAACCTGGTAAATTAATAGTGCCTTCAATATGAGCAATAGGCTGTAATGTCAACGATTCCATAAACAGGTAAGAACTCCGATAAACAAATAAAATAAGATGGGATGCTGTTTAATCAAAAAATAATAAAACGATTTAGGTACTTATTGTTTTTATTTATTTTTTAGTACTGGGATAATTTGATTGTCATTATCAACATCTTTGGATAAAAGGAAACCTACTTTCACATAGGCTTCCTAGACATATAATGTATGTATTATGCGTGGCGACGCTCAAAATCAGCCATAAAATCAACTAATGCTTGAACACCAGCTAATGGCATTGCGTTATAAATTGATGCACGCATACCACCAGATACACGGTGCCCTTTTAATGCGACTAACCCTTGAGCTTCGGCCTCTTTTAAGAAGACTGAATCTAATTCAGGGGAAGACATTTGGAAAGGTACATTCATTAGTGAGCGATTTTCTGTAGCAACTCGATTGATATAAAAATCGCTATTATCAATTGCACTATAAAGAAGCGCTGCTTTTTCATAGTTACGTTTTGCCATCTCTTGCAAACCACCTTGCTCTTTCAGCCATTTAAAGACCATACCTGATAAATACCAAGCAAAGGTAGGTGGTGTATTAAACATGGAGTCATTTTCAGCAAGCACTGTGTAATCAAACACAGAAGGTGTTTCTTTGTGCGCTTTACCTAATAGATCTTCACGAATAATGACAATAGTTAAACCCGCAGGGCCAATATTCTTTTGTGCACCCGCATAGATAACACCAAAACGACTAACATCTATCGGTTGAGATAAAATAGAAGACGAATAGTCAGCAATAACAATTTTGTTGTCATCAAAATTGGGTTCTTCATGAATGGCAATACCATCAATGGTTTCATTTGGGCAATAATGTACATAAGCGGCATCATTACTTAATTGCCATTCTTTCATTGGCTTAACACCAATTTTGCCATCAACTTCTGTTTTAATTTTAATGATATTTGGCGAACAATATTTTTCAGCTTCTTCGGCTGCACTTTTCGCCCAATAACCACCATCAATATAGTCAGCGGTTGTCTTCTCACCTAACAAGTTGAGAGGTAAAGCCGCAAAGTGACCTCGTGCCCCACCATGGCAAAAAAGAATTTTGTAGTTTTCTGGCACATTGAGAAGATCACGAAGATCTTGCTCTGCCTGATGAGCAACTTCAAGAAACTCTTTACTGCGGTGGCTGATTTCCATGACCGAGCGCCCCAGTTCATGCCAGTTGCATAATTCTAATTCTGCACGACGAAGGACTTCTGCCGGTAACATAGCCGGACCTGCACTAAAGTTATATAACTGACTCATTCAAATTCACCCTATCTGAATATGTTTTTACAAAATGACCTTTATCGGTTGTATCATTCTCGTTAAATTGGCGCAATGATTATTGTGAGCTAACGCATAATACGCAGTGCGTAAAAATAACGGTTAGGAGTGTTTTATGTCGGGGAGTGTAAATAAAAAAGAGGAAGCAAGCTGGAGAATGCTTCTTCATGGAAAAAATAGTCTAAAATCGCTCGCTTTAGCAGGAGGCGTTGCATTACATGCAATTAATGTTTATATCACGATAACAACACTGCCTTCTGTTGTCCGAGATATAGGTGGGCTCAATTTATATGCATGGAACACCACTGTTTTTATTCTGGCTTCAATTCTTTCTTCTGCATTAACTTCACGATTGCTGAGTGCATTTGCACCTCGCAATAGTTATCTTTTTGCCACCATTTGCTTTTTATCTGGCTCTGTTATTTGTGCAACAGCACCCTCAATGCAGATATTGCTTTTAGGGCGATTTATTCAAGGGGCTGGCGGAGGAATGTTGCTGGCACTTGCTTACTCGTTAGTTCGAGTCATGTTTCCTCAACCACTTTGGTCCAGAGCCATGGCGTTAATGTCTAGTATGTGGGGAATATCGACACTATTAGGTCCCGCACTGGGTGGAATATTTGCTGAATATGATGTTTGGCGTGGCGCATTTTGGTCTATTTTATTTGTAGGTATTCCTTACGCTATTTTATTATTTACTATTCTTCCTACCGAAAATAATGCTGATAATATTGTCGCCAAAGCGCCGTTACCTTCTCAACAGCTTATTTTATTAATGCTCGCTGTATTATCTATTTCTATTGGCAGTCTTTATAACGTTATTTTATATAACACCTTATCCTTTATATTTGCAGTGATCTTTATTTTACTGCTAGTCAATATTGATAAAAGATCAAATGATGGCTTATTTCCTAAAGGAACATTTTCTTTTTCTGCACCATTAGCACCAATATATCTCACCATGGCTTTATTAGGGATCAGTGTACAAACAGAAGTCTTTGTGCCCTATTTCTTGCAAATTATCCATAATATTACCCCTCTACTTTCGGGTTATTTAGCAGCATTGGTTGGTGCAGGTTGGTCTTTCTCTGCCATTGTGTCTTCATCAAGTAAACAATCTACTGCTCAAAAATTAATGCGTATTGGTCCAATGATTAACTTTTCAGCCATTGTTATCCTTGGTTTATTTATCTCTAATGTTCTAACCATACCTTATGGGCAAATTATCATTATTTGTATAGCCCTCTTTTTTACAGGTGCTGGAATAGGTATGGCATGGCCCCATTATTTAACTCGTGTATTGCATGTCTCTCAAGGGCAAGAAGCCCAAAAAGCAGCAACTTCTATTACCACTATCCAATTGTTTTCAACGGCTGTTGGTGCCTCTATCTCAGGGACGGTGGTTAATATGGCAGGATTAACAGATCCGGGTGGCATGATAGGCGCTCAAAATGCTGCACATTGGCTCTTTATTGTTTTTGCAATAACGCCATTAATTGCTTTTTTTACAGCAAGAGTTGTTGTCTCTCGAGCTAAAACAAATTAGCCATTTCACTCTTTAAAAATAACAAAGCCTCATTAATGAGGCCTTGTTATTATTCAAATTCTCTTAAATTAATACTTTTCGAAATTCTCTTGGATTTTCGCAGACTCTTGCGTTTGTGTTAAAGATAATTGTAATAATACTCTCGCTTTTTGTGGGTTTAAGCGCTCTGATGCAACAAAGCCATATTTTGCATCATCAACTTCACCATTTTGTGTAGTAAAGCCTACTGGTACACGACTTGCACGCACAACAACCACACCTTTTTTAGCGCCATCGGCTAAGGTATCAAAAATATCAGTATATAAGTTACCGTTACCAACACCCGCGCTGACAATACCTTTATAGCCATTATCAATAAAGGCTTTTGCTGGTAAATTAGAGGCGTTTGAGTAGTTATAAACAATACCCACTTTTGGTAATTCAGTTAGTTTACTGACATCAAATGCGGGTTTATCAGCACGAGGTAATGCCGCAGTGTAATAATGTACCTTGCCGTTATGTACGTAACCTTGAGCACCGGCATTAACTGGCTGGAATGCTTGTACTTCAGTCGTATTCATTTTCACGACATCTTTACCACTGATAACCGCATTGTTCATAGTGACTAACACACCACGATTTTCAGAAGCTTTATCACTGGCAATCACAACTGCGTTAAAAAGATTTAAAGGACCTTCAGCGCCTAATGCAGTTGCAGGGCGCATTGCACCAACCATAACAACTGGTTTTTTACAGGCTGTTGTTAAATCCAGAAAGTAAGCCGTCTCTTCCATGGTGTCAGTACCATGAGTGATAACAAATCCGTCCGTTTTATCACAATCTGCATTAATTTTATTAGCCAGCTTAAGCCATACTTGGTCATTCATATCTTGAGAACCAATGTTGACGACTTGCTCGCCTTTTAAATTAGCGACTTTTTTAGCCTCAGGTACGGCATTAATTAGCGTATCAATACCTAATTTACCCGCGGTATAGCTTGATGTTGTTGCTGAATCACCACCACCTGCAATGGTACCACCAGTAGCTAAAATGGTGACGTTAGGTAAGGCGAAAACAGAACCACTGACTACAGCTAATAGACTGGCAAGCAATGTTTTTTTCATCATCGAACTGATCCCTTATGAGTTTATAAATAAATCCAATTATGATGATTTTAAATTATTAATTCCGTGATAAATCGAACGTATTTATTAAAAAAACTCATATGTTAAATAATTTATTAGTTATGAATATGGTTAGTCAGTTCTAAATGAGAGAAATTATTAGTGATTAACAGGGGATTTCAGTATCATGTGCCCCCTAACTATCATCCGCAAAATATTAATGAAACCTGCCATGTCACAAACATTCATTCCTGGCAAAGATGCCGCACTGGAAGATTCTATCGCTAGCTTTCAGAAAAAATTAACCGACTTAGGCTTTAACATTGAAGAAGCTTCATGGTTAAACCCAGTTCCTAATGTCTGGTCTGTTCATATTCGCGATAAAGATTGCCCTTTATGTTTTACTAACGGTAAAGGTGCCAGCAAAAAAGCAGCATTAGCTTCCGCATTAGGCGAATACTTTGAACGTCTTTCAACTAATTATTTCTTCTCTGATTTCTGGCTAGGTGCTGATATTGCAGAAGGTGAATTTGTTCACTATCCAAGTGAAAAATGGTTCCCTCTCACTGAAGATGATTCTGTTCCTACAGGTTTATTAGATGCGCGTTTACGTGAATTTTATGATCCTGAAGGTGAGTTATGTGGTAGTGAATTAGTTGATTTACAATCAAGTAATCATGATCGTGGAATTTGCGCACTACCATTTATTCGTCAATCAGATGAAAAACCTGTTTATATTCCTGTAAATATTATTGCTAACTTGTATGCCTCTAATGGCATGTCTGCGGGTAATACAAAGAATGAAGCTCGTGTCCAAGGACTTTCAGAAGTTTTTGAACGCTATGTGAAAAACCGCATTATCACCGAAAGAATTAGCTTACCTGAAATTCCTAAAGAGGTTTTAGCTCGCTACCCTGCTGTTATTGAAGCGATTAATACCTTAGAGCAAGAAGGTTTCCCAATCTTTAGCTTTGATGCTTCTTTAGGGGGACAATTCCCTGTTATTTGTGTCGTGTTATTTAACCCACAAAATGGAACTTGTTTCGCTTCTTTTGGAGCTCATCCTGATTTTGGTGTAGCTTTAGAGCGTACCGTCACGGAGTTATTACAAGGCCGTAGTCTTAAAGATCTTGATGTTTTCAACCCACCAAGCTTTGATGATGAAGAAGTGGGTGATCACACCAATCTTGAAACACATTTTATTGATTCAAGTGGTTTAATTAGTTGGGATCTATTTAAGAAAGATGCCGATTATACTTTTGCTGATTGGAATTTCAGTGGCACCACTGAAGAAGAGTTCCATACCTTAATGGCGCTGTGCCAGCAGTGTGATGCTGAAGTCTATATTATGGATTACTCACACTTAGGCGTTTATGCGTGTCGTATTTTAGTACCTGGTTTATCCGATATTTACCCTGCAGAAGATCTACAGTTAGCCAATAACATTATGGGTGTACATTGGCGTGATACTATTCTTTCGTTACCAACAAGCGAAGGCACAAAAGAAGAATATTTATCACTTATCGGTCAATTTGATGAAGATGGTCTAGACGACTTTACTCGTATCAGAGAAATGATTGGTATTGCACCAGGTAAAGATAATGGCTGGAGCCATTTGCGAGTGGGTGAATTAAAATCCATGCTTGCACTTGCTGGTGGTGATCTTGATCAAGCGCTTGTCTGGGTTGAATGGACTCAAGATTTCAACGCTTCTTTATTTACGCCAGAACGCCAAAATTATTATCGCTGCTTACACAATCTCTTATTATTACAACAAGAGACTGAACGTGAACCTGCGCAATACATGTATGCATTCTCTCGTATGTATGGAGAAGAAACATTACAAGCAGCCTTAAACGCAATACAAGGTAAACAAGCATTTTATGGTTTACAACCTATCGATGCTGACTTAACAAATTTACCTATTCATCAGTCGTTACTTACTGCTTATGAAAAATTGCAAAAAGCAAAACGTCAATCGAACAAATAAGCCTATTTTATTTAGGATGATTTATTAAATAATCACTAAATTTAACTGAATAATAAGCGCGTATTTAAATTGAAACACTCTATTGAAAAGTAGAGTGTTTTATTTTGCTAAAAATAAATTTTTGACAATTTTGTCAACTTGACAAATATGCCATCCGACAAAATTGTCAAAATATGGCAAAATTGACGATTTAAGATATTTAATACGACACTATAAATATATATTGAACTTTTGCACTAAGAATATAGCTTAAATACAGTTTAAATTGCTATTTGTTTAACCAGATCTCAAAAATTTAAAAACCTTATTTTTATAATGGTTATATGTCTGGAGTAATCAATCATGATTAACCACAAATAAAGTAATGTTTATATTTATGGAAAAAGTAAATAAGGCGTTAAATTTGATTTTTAATTCTTAACATACGGGGTCTAAATAATACTTTATCTTTACTTTTTACTTTATTTATCCAGCTAGTCTAAAATTTTTTGATAATTTTTAAAAAATTTTTTTATTTTATTAATCAAATGGTTATAGCTAAAATAGCGGGTTTTTACGCACTGAAATCGGGTTTCTAATAAGCGACCATGATCCATATCAATTTTAGAAGTAAGCCCCTTTGCTACTATTATTGCGTGCTATAATTATTCCAACATATAAGAGAGTGTTAGTATGAAAGCTGACAGCCCTTTTAATTTATTATCACCTGCTGATATGGCAAAAGTTGCCGATGATGCATGTTGTTATAAAGCAAATAAACATATTCCAACGACTTACTTATCTGCATTTACTGCGGGAATGTTTATATCAATTGCTTTTGTTTTTTATATTACTGCTACTACAGGCACCGCATCTGTTCCATTTGGGCTGGCTAAATTAGTTGGCGGGATCTGCTTCTCTCTGGGGTTAATGCTCGTCGTCGTTTGTGGCGCGGACTTATTCACCTCAACTGTTCTGACTATTATTCCTAAAGCGACTGGACGTATATCTTGGGGCAAAATGTTTGCTAACTGGATAAATGTCTATCTTGGTAACTTCATTGGCGCACTCTTTTTTGTTGCCTTAATGTGGTTTGCTGGCCAACATATGGCTGCAAATGGGCTTTGGGGGCTAAACGTTTTACAAACTGCACAACATAAAGTTGAACACACTTTTATCGAAGCAGTTTGTTTAGGCATTCTAGCTAACTTAATGGTTTGTCTTGCAGTATGGATGAGCTATGCAGGTCGTACACTCATTGATAAGCTTTTTGCACTGATTTTACCTATAGGTATGTTCGTTGCTAGCGGTTTTGAGCACAGTATCGCTAACATGTTTCTTATTCCTTTAGGTATTGTTATTAAGAATTTTGCACCCGCAGAATTCTGGACTAAAGTAGGTGCATCACCCGAACAATTTTCAAATTTAACGGTATCAAATTTTCTCTCTGATAATTTATTGCCTGTCACTATCGGTAACATTATTGGCGGGGCAGTCCTAGTCGGTCTGGTATACTGGTTAATGCATCTGCGCGGTGACAAACATTAATCCGTGCAGGTATGACTGATTTCTTAAGTTCCATTGTAAAAAGGTAGAAGTATCATGTCTGATTTAAATGAAAAATTTGCTGAAGCATGGAAAGGTTTTTCTGAAGGTGAATGGCAGAACGGTGTTAACGTTCGTGATTTTATCCAAAAAAACTATACTCCATATGAAGGCGACGAATCTTTCCTAGCAGGTTCCACTAAAGCAACTGATACACTTTGGGAACAAGTTATGGAAGGCATCAAAATCGAAAACCGCACACATGCGCCGGTTGATTTTGATACTTCTGTTGCTTCAACTATCACATCACACGATGCGGGTTACATCACTAAAGATTTAGAACAAGTCGTAGGTTTACAGACTGATGCACCTCTGAAACGTGCGATCATCCCATTCGGTGGTATCCGTATGGTTGAAAGTTCTTGCCACGCTTACAACCGTGAGCTGGACCCAGAACTGAAAAAAATCTTTACTGATTATCGTAAAACTCACAACCAAGGCGTTTTCGATGTTTATACTCCAGACATCATGAAATGCCGTAAATCTGGTATCTTAACAGGTTTACCAGATGCTTATGGTCGTGGCCGTATCATCGGTGACTACCGTCGTGTTGCACTGTACGGTATCGACTTCCTGCGTAAAGATAAATTCGCTCAATTCACTTCTTTACAAGAAAGAATGGAAAAAGGCGAAGATCTGGAAATGACTATCCAACTGCGTGAAGAAATCGCAGAGCAGCATGCTGCTTTAGGTCAAATCCAAGAAATGGCTGCAAAATACGGCTACGATATTTCTCGCCCAGCTCAAAACGCAAAAGAAGCAGTACAATGGACTTACTTCGGTTACTTAGCCGCTGTTAAATCTCAAAACGGTGCTGCAATGTCATTTGGTCGTGTATCTACATTCTTAGATATCTACATCCAACGTGATATTGATGCAGGTTTACTGACTGAAGAACAAGCTCAGGAATTAATTGACCACTTAGTCATGAAATTACGTATGGTTCGTTTCTTACGTACTCCTGAATATGATGAGCTGTTCTCTGGTGACCCAATCTGGGCAACAGAATCTTTAGCTGGTATGGGTTTAGATGGCCGTACTATGGTAACTAAGAATACTTTCCGTTTCTTAAATACCCTGTACACAATGGGTCCATCACCAGAACCAAACATGACCATCCTGTGGTCAGAACAACTGCCTATCAACTTTAAAAAATACGCAGCGAAAGTCTCAATCGATACTTCTTCAATCCAGTACGAAAATGATGACTTAATGCGTCCTGACTTCGACAGCGATGACTATGCAATCGCATGTTGTGTTAGCCCAATGGTTGTTGGTAAACAAATGCAGTTCTTCGGTGCTCGTGCAAACTTAGCGAAAACCTTACTGTATACCATCAATGGTGGTGTTGACGAAAAACTGAAAATCCAAGTAGGTCCAAAACATGCTCCAATCAAGGACGAAGTATTAAACTTCGATACCGTGATGAACCAAATGGATCACTTTATGGATTGGTTAGCAACTCAGTACGTCACTGCGCTGAACGTTATCCACTACATGCACGATAAATACAGCTATGAAGCAGCTCTGATGGCACTTCATGATCGTGATGTATATCGTACAATGGCATGTGGTATCGCAGGTCTGTCTGTTGCAGCTGACTCACTGTCTGCAATCAAATATGCAAAAGTTTCTCCAATCCGTGATGAAAACGGCTTAGCGATTGACTTCAAAATTGATGGCGAATACCCACAATTTGGTAACAACGATTCTCGTGTAGATGACATCGCTTGTGACTTAGTTGAACGTTTCATGAAGAAAATTCAGAAACTGCGTACATACCGTAATGCGGTACCTACACAGTCTATCCTGACTATCACTTCAAACGTTGTTTACGGTAAGAAAACAGGTAACACTCCAGACGGTCGTCGTGCAGGCGCGCCATTCGGACCAGGTGCTAACCCAATGCACGGTCGTGACCAAAAAGGTGCTGTTGCTTCACTGACTTCAGTTGCTAAACTGCCATTTGCTTATGCAAAAGACGGTATTTCTTACACCTTCTCAATCGTACCTAATGCATTAGGTAAAGATGATGATGTTCGTAAAGCGAACCTTGCAGGTCTGATGGATGGTTATTTCCACCACGAAGCCGGCATTGAAGGTGGTCAGCATCTGAACGTTAACGTGATGAACCGTGAAATGCTGTTAGAAGCAATGGAAGATCCTGAGAAATATCCTCAGTTAACTATCCGTGTTTCTGGTTATGCAGTTCGCTTTAACTCACTGACTAAAGAGCAACAGCAAGACGTTATCACCCGTACATTTACACAAACAATGTAATAAAGATAACTATATGCATTTATTTACTGAGAAAGTAGATAAAATCGCTTAGAATAAAGGCCCCTACTTTGGGGCCTTTTTATCTAGACAGTTTTGGAGTAACCCTGTTATGTCCGTACTTGGTCGTATCCACTCATTTGAATCCTGCGGTACTGTTGACGGTCCCGGAATACGTTTCATTGTTTTCTTTCAAGGATGCTTAATGAGATGCCTCTATTGTCACAATCGTGACACATGGGATACTCATGGTGGGCAAATCGTCACAGTTGATGAATTAATGAAAGAGGCGGTTACCTATCGTCATTTTATGAATGCTTCTGGTGGCGGTGTTACTGCTTCTGGTGGCGAAGCGATTTTGCAAGCAGAGTTTGTGCGCGATTGGTTCCGCGCATGTCAAAAAGAAAATATCCATACTTGCTTAGATACTAACGGCTTTGTTCGTCGTTATGATCCCGTTATTGATGAATTAATGGATGCTACTGACTTGGTGATGCTCGACCTAAAACAAGTCAATGATGAAATTCACCAAAAATTAGTGGGCGTATCAAACCAACGCACACTTGAATTTGCCCGTTATTTAGCCAAGCGAGGCCAAAAAACATGGGTTCGTTATGTGGTTGTTCCGGGTTGGTCTGACGATGATGATTCTGCTCATCGTTTAGGCGAATTTATTAAAGATATGAAAAACATCGAAAAAGTAGAGCTACTACCTTACCACGAACTCGGCAAACATAAATGGGTAGCTTTAGGCGAAGAATACAAACTAGATGGTATTCATCCACCGTCAAAAGAGACGATGGAAAATGTTAAATCCATTCTTGAGTCTTACGGCCATAAAGTAATGTATTAAATTCTTCTACTTAGAATTAATTTAAGAAGCAGCGTTTTTAAGCGCTGCTTTTTTGTTTAATGTTTACTATTAGCCATAATGTTTTTCTCGATGGCAATTTGGGCAGAGAGCTTCAGCATTCTCAACCGTATCACCCCCTCCTTGTGATAAAAATATTTTATGATGTACTTCAAGATAAGGTTCTGATTTATACTCTGGGTTATCTTTATTCTGCTTCTCTTTTCGATTAAATGGCGCAGGTTTTTTACAACATTCACAAAACCCTTTTGCTCTATCTAAAACCTCTGCAACAACATCTGGATTACGTGGATAAACCAATACTTCTCTCGAAATATATTCAAGCCTAGCCGGCGCTTTTTTTAATCTTTCCTGACGAGCTTTTTTTGAAGATCCTCTTGATTGCTTAACCGCATCTTCAAATTCTTCATTGAGTTTTTCTAAAGTCCGATCTTTACTTTGAATCTCTGTATTTAAGTTATTATTTAAAACGTCAAGTAAAACCCTAGATACTTTCTCTGAAAGAGGTTTTCTTAATGATTGTCCTTGCTTACAAAAATGACGTTTAAAATTATTCCAATTATAAGGAGTATCTAGCTTAGGTAAGCTTTTACTTAAAACATCCTCATCTAACTCAATAAATTTATTTAAATATTCATCATCAGGTGCTTTAAATTTTAACCTATTAGGTGATTTGGTGTTTTTTTCATCTACATAGTGACCAACAACCTCAAATAATCCGCATAATTTATAATTTTCATTAGTTTTTATTTTTTGAATAATAAAAACTTTATCTCCTTTTTCAATATTATAAAGGTCACCTACTCGAGCACCTGATAATCCATAACCACTTTTATAATCAAAATTCTTCTTATTTTTATCACCATGTAATGCATAATAATATTTCATTTTTATTCCTATTTATTATCGTGCATTCATTTTACTTAAGACACATACCCTCTTATCAAAGAAAAGGCTGCAAATAAGCTATCTAATACTCCTATTGCTATAACAGAATAATATTGCTTTTTTACTATAAGATTATCCTTAACCTATATTAGCTTTAATACAGTTGATTAATAACAAAACAAAAAGATATTATAGAGGGCTTATATTTATAAACAAAGATATCGGGATTAAGGTACAGGAAATGGAACAAGACAACAATTCATCGCAAACAGAGCCGCAAGAGATCTTTACGCCTATTCCTCAAGCACGAGGTGCTTCAGGCGGAGTGCGTTGGTTAGGACTCGGATGGGATTTAATAAAAGAACGTTTTTGGATGTGGATCGGCGTTATTATTATCTACTTTATCGTTAGTCTTATTATATCAACCATTCTTGGATTCATTCCGCTATTGGGTCCAATCATTTCACCTTTTGTTACTACTGTATTAGCCGCAGGTGTCGTGGCAATTGCTCATCAGCAGTATGAGACTCAACGTATTGATGTTGATACTTTATTCTTTGGCTTTTATAACAAACGTTACCTTAGCTTGATGGGCGCATATGGTATTAGTTTCCTAATTTTACTTGTAGGTTTTATTCTTGCATTTATCGTCAGCAGTGCCGCTATGATGGATATTTTTTATGCTATCAATAGCGATTATCCTGAAGAAATCATTGCTGAAATGATGATGGATAACTCGTCTGGATTTATATTATTTTTTGTTATTATCGCTATTTTTGGTGCATTAAGCACTGCAGCCTATTGGTTTGTTCCTGCGCTTGTATTAGTCAATGGTTATAAAGCATTCCCTGCAGTTAAAGCGAGCCTAGCAGCAGTAAAAATAAACTTATCTGGTGGGTTCTTCTTCTTTATTTTACTGTTCTTTATTATTGCTATTAGTGTTATTCCATTTGGTTTAGGTTTACTGATTACTATTCCTCTTTCCTATACAGCAATGTATGGCTCTTATCGTGATATTTTTTATCATCATAATATAGGAAATCAAGGAAATAACGGTGGCATCAATGGAAATGGTGCAATTTCTCTAAATAAAACCGCTGAATCCAATATTGGAAAATTAGTAAGCTAATATTAGCGTTAACAACCTAAATAAAACAGCAGTAGACTGAAGCAATCTCATCTACTGCTTTTTATTAGCTAAAATAAATCTTATTAGCCTGCAAACGGATTTTTATTATCGTAAGACTTATTGTAAAGTGCGTCAGAGATCAAATAGTTATAAATTTCATCAACAATTTCAATGCCTTCTTTTTCGCTTCTTTGTTCTTCTATTTGGCTATTTTCACCAGGATAGAGAACTTTATCTACATTAGGGGCCGGCTTAATCGCATTTAATTCCCCCATAACTTGTGAGATATGCTCTCTAAATAATGTCGCATCAGTAAAGAATGCAGGATTAATTACAATATGTAATTGGCCTAACTCTCGTCCTTGCGTTAAATCATGATACATCGAGCTGACATGTTTACCAAAAGGAAGCCCAAGCAAAATACCTGATAACACATCGACCATCATCATCAAACCATAACCTTTAGGGCCAGCAATGGGCAATAAGCCTTTTACCGCAAAAGGATCTGTCGTAGGTTTTCCGCTTTCATCTACCGCCCAAGTATCAGGAATATCGACATGACGTGAACGCGCATCAAGCACCTTGCCCCATGCCTGTACTGTTGTCGCCATATCGAATGTAATATGTTTATCACCTACGCCTGGAGCAGAAAACGCGATAGGGTTTGTGCCGTAATACACTTCTGAGCCACCAAAAGGAACAACCATAGGATCAGATTGGCAAAGTGAGATACCTATCATTCCTGCTTGTGATGCCTGCTCGACAAAATAAGAAAGTGCGCCACTGTGACCAATTCGTCTTACACCAACGACTGCGACGCCCTTCTCCTGTGCCATTTTAATTGCGCGTTCCATTGCATCTTTCGCGGCAACATGGCCTGCGCCATTATCGCCATCAAATACAGCGCTACAAGGTCCAGTTTCAGTATAAGTAAAATTAGGTGTGGTATTGGTACCACCTTTGCTAATGCGCTCTGCATAATACTCTACACGCACAGCACCATGAGAATGAATGCCTTTACCATCAGCATGGACTAAGACATCAGCCACCGTATCTGCATGGGCTTCATTTAGCCCAGCATGATGTAATTTATTTTTAATTAATTGATGTAACTGCGGTTTAGAAACTATCATAGAATATGCTCTTTTGTAGGGTTCTATTTAAATAGAAACGTCATAAAATAATTGAGGTAAATTCGAGCGATAGGTCTAATTTAACAGCATAAATAGGATCTGCCGTGATCGGTTTAACCAATGAAGGATTGCGTTATATTTTTGTTAAATAGTCATTTCTTTATTAAAAACCTTTTTATAATAGCTCTTGTTATAAACAAAAAAGTGGAACAATTTCTTGCTCCACTGACTATTTGATCACAAACTCTTTGCCACAGATAATATTATGGAACCGGAACAGCTTCGCCCTTAAACGTTTCTAAAATAAATTGTTTGGTTTCTGGAGATCGTAATTGCGTCATTAATTTAGCAATACGTGGATCATTTTTATCTTCTTCTCTAATCACAACCACATTGGCAAACTTACTGTTTGCGGCAGGCTCGGTATAAATGACTTCTTTGGTTAAATTTAGCCCCGCATTAATAGCAAAGTGTCCATCAATAGAAGCAACATCCGCTTCACCATTTTTATAAATTTGTGGTAATAATGGACCATCATAAGTAAATAGGAATTTTATATTACGAGGATTTTCTACAATATCATCAATTGTAGAATCATCAGGATCGATGCCTTCACGTAATTTAATTATCCCTTCGTCTTGGAACAGTTTTAATATATGTCCATGCTGTGCCAGATTATTACTACTTATCATTTTTGCACCATTCGGTAGATCTTGTAAGCTTTTATATTTCTGTGAGAAAAAACGATAAGGGTGCATATGTACTGCACCTGCTGATACTAATTTCCAGTCAGGGTGATCAGCAAGTGTTTTATTTAAATAAGGCACATGTTGAAAGAAGTTTGCATCTAATTCTTTTTCCGCTAATGCCTGATTAGGAATAATATAGTCATTAAAGACTCGAATATCTAACTCTAATCCTTCTTTTGCTAATTGGGGTTTTATAAACTCAAGGATTTCAGCATGAGGTGTACTTGATGCACCTATAATTAATTTATTTTCTGACTTTTCATCAGTTGGCTTACAAGCAGAGAGCGCGAGGCTAATAAGTAGCAGTGATCCCAGTTTTTTAAATACTGTTAATTTCATTGGTATAACCTTATTTTTAAATTTAATTTTTAATTGAAGTATTTTTTAATTAGCGCTTATCTATATTTCGTACAACACTATCTCCCAATAACTGAATACATAATACAATCAATAAAATCACTAATGTTGCAATCCAAACTACATCAAGATGGCTGCGCTGAAATCCTTCTAAATAAGCTAAATTTCCTAATCCACCGGCACCAATCGCCCCCGCAACAGCCGTTCCTCCAACTAAAGAAATTAATGTCACGGTTAATCCAGAAACCAGCGCAGGGGATGATTCAGGCAATAACACTTTAAATATTAATGTAGGTAAATTAGCTCCCATTGAAAGGCTTGCTTCTATGACACCTTTATCAACTTCACGTAGTGCTAATTCAACCAATCTTGCGTAAAATGCGGCAGCTGAAATCACTAATGCAGGTAGTGCTGCGTTAACACCTAATATGGTTCCCACAATTAATTTAGTAAAAGGAAACAATAATATAATTAAAATAATAAAAGGAACTGCCCTAAAAATGTTTACAATAAATGAAAGTGCTCTATAAATAGAAATCTGCTCTTTATAACCTTCTTTTGCTGTTAAAAATAATGTGACACCAATTAAAATCCCTAATAAGCAAGATAATAAACCCGAAACTAATGTCATATATAGAGTATTTAATGTTTCTTCTCCTAAGACATTGAGCTTTAAATGAGGAAAGTAACTATTAACTAAAATTTGTATTTCATCCATATCACACAACCGCTATATTAAAATTATTGCTCTCAAGGTATTGTATAATTTCATTAGATTTATTATTTAATTGTAAGTAAACAAACCCATTTTCTTGTGAGAAATTTCCTTTTATCAAATTAATAGGTTCATTAAATTTAGAAATCAAATCATAAAGAAAATAATCATATTTTTTACCTTCTTGTAATAATAATCTTATCACTGTGCTTTGTTGTTTTATATTATCAATATCATCATTATTATCTATTACCTGTGTTGATTGAGATAAAAATTGTTGCGTCACTTTATGTTTGGGTTGATTAAATATTTTTAGCACTTCACCTTGTTCTATTATTCTTCCTTGTTCAATAACTGCAACTTTGTTGCATATTGCTTTTACAACCTGCATTTCATGTGTGATCAACACTATCGTAATATTCATTTTTTTATTAATTTCAGCAAGCAATGCTAAAATTGTTTGTGTTGTTTTTGGATCTAATGCAGATGTTGCTTCATCACATAATAAAACATCAGGATTGTTTGCTAGCGCTCTAGCAATACCCACACGTTGCTTTTGTCCACCACTTAATGTTGATGGATATTCATCTGCTTTATCAGCAAGCCCAACCAACGTCATAAGTTCACTCGCTCGCTGAGAACGTTGTTTTTTATCTAAGCCCGAAATTTCGAGTGGAAATTCAATATTTTCTCTAACTGTGCGTGACCATAATAAATTAAAGTGTTGAAAAATCATGCCAATCGAGTGACGAATTTTACGGATCTCACGCTCACTACTGGTAGTAATATTATATTTACCTACAATCACCTCACCTTTGCTAACAGGCTCTAAGCGATTTAATAGTCGGATCAAACTACTTTTCCCAGCACCGCTATAACCAATGATGCCAAAGATATCTCCCTGCTCAATATTCAAATTAATATCATCAACAGCAACAGTTTGCTTTTTCCCTCGCTGATAAATTTTGCTGACATTTTTTAGTGTTATCATTTTAATCAACTCACTCATTAAATGGAAATCTAGACGGCTAAACATCTAGAAATCCAAATTAATGTTAATGAGAGGAATTGTCAAGCAGGGAATGAAAATGAAATAAACAAAAAGGGCATACCTTAGAATTAAATTATTTCTACTGGTTTTATTATTGAATTTTTAATTTGTAATTGCCTTATAGTCTAGATTTAACTATCACCATAAAATAAATTAATAGTGATAAATATTTATTACAGATAATAAAAAACCCCCTGCCTAAGCAGAGGGTTAAATTATTAATACTCAATTAATTAGAGAATAATTAACCGATATATTCTAAACCGTTCATATAAGGACGTAACACTTCTGGAATTTCAATACGGCCATCAGCCATTTGATAGTTTTCCATGATTGCGACTAAAGTACGACCTACTGCTAAACCAGAACCGTTTAATGTATGAACCAGTTGAGTCTTCTTGTCACCTTTAGAGCGGAAACGTGCTTGCATACGACGTGCTTGGAAATCCCACATATTTGAGCATGAAGATATTTCACGGTATGTGTTTTGAGCAGGAACCCAAACTTCTAAGTCGTAAGTTTTGCGTGAACCAAAACCGATATCACCTGTGCAAAGCACAACTTTACGATATGGCAGATTCAGTAATTGCAACACTTTTTCAGCATGGCCTGTTAGCTCTTCTAATGCTTCCATTGATTTTTCAGGATGAGCAATTTGAACCAGCTCAACTTTATCAAATTGGTGCATACGAATAAGACCACGAGTATCACGACCATAAGAGCCTGCTTCTGAACGGAAACATGGTGTATGAGCCGTCATTTTCAATGGTAAATCGTCTTCTTCGAGAATAACGTCTCTTACCATGTTAGTAACAGGGACTTCTGCTGTTGGAATCAGTGCATATTGGCTTTCTGCTTCTTCTTCTAACGGTTTAGTGTGGAATAAGTCTTCACTAAATTTAGGTAACTGACCTGTACCGTACAGAGTTGCGTGATTAACCAAGTAAGGAACATACATTTCTTGGTAGCCGTGCTCTTCGGTATGCAGATTCAGCATAAATTGTGTGATAGTACGATGTAAACGTGCAATTTGACCTTTCATCACAACAAAACGTGAACCCGTAATTTTCACCGCAGAAGCGAAATCTAAACCATCAGTCAGCTCACCTAAAGTCACATGATCTTTTAATTCAAAATCATAGCTCTTTGGTGTGCCCCAACGAGAAACCTCTACGTTTTCGCTATCATCTTTACCATTTGGCACAGCATCATCTGGCATATTCGGGATAGTTAAAACGTAATCACGGATTTCCGCTTGAAGAACTTCAAGTTCTGCTTTTGCAGCTTCAAGTTTTTCACCTAACAGGTTAACTTCCTGACGAAGTGGCTCAATATCTTCACCACGCGCTTTTGCCGCACCGATGGACTTCGATCGAGAATTACGTTCTGCTTGCAGGGATTCGGTTTCAACCTGTAACACCTTACGGCGTTCTTCTTGTTGACGGATTTTTTCCACATCGAGGGTGAACCCCCTGCGAGCCAGTTTTTCGGCGACCGCGTCTAGCTCATTACGCAGTAGATTTGGATCGAGCATGCTTATCCTGTGCTTATTGATAGATTAATAAAAACCTTCTCTCCTATCTTATAAAAAAGATATCTGAGACAAGGCATAGTTAAGAAATTAATGATAATTTAATAACCTTACCGCATCTTTACATTTTGCGATAGCGTTTTGTAGCACTATTTTGATCTTGTTGAGAAAGCCAGTCTAATTTCTCTGCAACCTTGATCTCTAACCCTCTTTTTACTGGGTAGTAGTACTGCGTATTGGCCATTTCTTTAGGAAAATAAACCTCTCCTGCCGCATACGCATTAGGCTCATCATGCGCATAACGATACTCAGCACCAAGCCCCATTTCTTTCATCAGTTTTGTTGGCGCATTACGCAAATGCTCAGGCACATCATAATCAGGTTTACTTTTTGCATCTGCAATAGCTGCTTTAAATGCGGTATAAACTGCATTACTTTTGGGAGCACAAGACAAATACACAATGGCTTGCGCAATCGCGCGCTCACCTTCAGCAGGCCCTACACGCGTAAAACAATCCCATGCAGCAATAGCGACTTGCATTGCACGAGGATCAGCATTACCTACATCTTCTGATGCGATTGCCAATAAACGGCGAGCAACATAAAGTGGATCACCACCTGCTGTTATGATCCTTGCGTACCAATAAAGTGCTGCATCGGGTGCAGATCCTCTTACTGATTTATGCAATGCAGAGATAAGATCGTAAAAGCGATCGCCTTTATTATCGAAACGCGCACTACGCTCACCACTGATTTCAGTGAGTAACGCAGGTGTCAACATGCGTTTTCCTTGGCTATCTACTTCGGCAATATCAGCCATCATTTCAAGTAAATTTAATGAACGACGTGCATCACCATTAACCAATTGTGCAATCATTTTACGAGTATCATTAGGTAAAATGATATTGCGCTCACCTAAGCCACGTTCAGGATCATCCAGTGCTTGTTGTAGCACTAGCTCAATATCTGCTTCGGTTAATGAACGTAATAGATAAACCCTTGCTCTGGATAGCAACGCGGAATTTAATTCAAAAGAGGGATTTTCAGTCGTTGCGCCGATAAAAGTGATCGTACCATCTTCAATATGAGGTAAAAAAGCATCTTGCTGACTTTTATTAAAACGATGAACTTCATCAACAAATAGTATTGTTCTACGCCCAGCATTACGATTTTGGCGCGCAATTTCAATAGACTCTCTGATTTCTTTAATACCCGATGTTACCGCAGATAAACGTTCTATATCAGCTTGTGCATAGCGACCAATAATCTCAGCAAGGGTTGTTTTCCCTGTTCCTGGTGGCCCCCATAAAATCATGGAATGCAATTGCC
Organism: Proteus sp. G2669; assembly: GCF_009915245.1. Classification (NCBI taxonomy): domain Bacteria; kingdom Pseudomonadati; phylum Pseudomonadota; class Gammaproteobacteria; order Enterobacterales; family Morganellaceae; genus Proteus; species Proteus sp. G2669. Next base: position 50,278 of record NZ_JAABLX010000020.1, read on the forward strand.
CCGCCTTAATAGCACGAGGTAATGGCTTACCTTCGGCAAGTAAGTGCGTTTGCCCGATATATTGCTCCAATGTTTCAGGCCGCATTCTTGCAGCCAGAGGTTGGAACTCATTGCGTGAAAAATCGAGTGATAAATTACTCAAAATATCCTCACTGACGTTGGTCATCCACAGTCACACCCGCAGGAGGTGTAAAGCGAAATGCGGATGCATCGATTGGCGCAGCTGTTTGAGCAGTTAATTGATAATTACTCACCTGGCCATCTTGTTCTGTGGCAGCAAATTGCTGGATTTGCCCATTAGGTAACACGGTGATCGTAAAATGTTTTAAGTTATTTTCTACTTTTGGCGTTAGCTCAAAACGGTCACCCGTTTGTTTAACTTCATAATTTTGCCATTCTTTACTGTCGTTACGCGCGATCAACATAAACGGAGTATTGGTTGTAGCACTTTCAAGCCAGCTCGCAGTAACTTGCTCCACAAAGGGATTATAAAACCATAATGTTTTACCATCAGAAATCAGAGTGCTCTCATCAGGTGCGGTCATTTGCCAATTAAACAAATCAGGGCGTTGTACTTTTAAATTTCCTTCCCCTTTTTGAATAAGGGCACCTTCATTGCTAGTGACAGTTTGGCTGAAGTTAGCTTGAAAACTATTTACTTTATTTAATCGTTGTTGCAGATCTTGACGCGCATCAGCCCAAGCGGCTTGGCTACTTATTAATGTCATCGCACACACTGCAAATAATACTTTTTTCATTCTACAAGCCTCGGCATGAGATTACGCCGACATAATGTCGGCGTATAAATTTTAATGATATTGTGCAGGTTATCATGCTATCTCATTAGCTGATAACTGAGTTTTCAAGATATTACATATCAGAAGGTGGTGGTGAAAGTACATCACGGGTATTGTTGTGATTTGGCGTACTGACAATACCTTGCATCTCCATTTGCTCTACAATTCTTGCGGCACGGTTGTAGCCAATTCTAAATTGACGTTGTACACCAGAAATAGAAACACGTTGTTTTTCAACAACAAATGCTACCGCTTGGTCAAATAAAGGATCTAGCTCTTCACTATCGTCATAACCACCACCATTACCACTTTCGCCTTCTTCACCACACTTAGTAATAGCTTCAATATATTGTGGACGACCTCGTGCTTTCCAGTCAGTTGCCACAGCATGTACTTCATCATCGCTAACAAAAGCACCATGAACACGCTCAGGCACAAAACCATTCGGTGCATAAAGCATATCACCCATGCCTAATAATGATTCAGCACCACCTTGGTCTAAAATAGTTCGAGAGTCGATTTTACTTGAAACGGTAAAGGCAATACGGCTAGGAATATTAGCTTTAATTAAACCAGTAATAATATCAACTGAAGGTCTTTGTGTTGCAAGTACAAGGTGAATACCTGCAGCACGCGCTTTTTGTGCTAAGCGAGCAATCAGCTCTTCCACTTTTTTACCGGCTGTCATCATCAAATCAGCAAATTCATCAACGACAACAACAATATAAGGTTCTTTTCCTAACGTCGGCATTTCCGTTGCCATACTGTCAGTTGATTTCCAGAATGGATCAGGAATAGGACGTGCCATTGCTTCAGCTTCTTTAATTTTTTCGTTATAACCAGCAAGGTTACGCACACCTAATGCTGACATTAGTTTATAACGACGTTCCATTTCAGCCACGCTCCAACGCAGCGCACTTGCGGCATCTTTCATATCTGTAACAACTTCTGTTAGAAGATGTGGAATACCTTCATAAACTGAAAGCTCAAGCATTTTAGGGTCAATCATAATAAAGCGAACATCTTCTGGTTTTGCTTTATAGAGAATGCTGATGATCATCGCATTCACACCGACAGATTTACCTGAACCCGTTGTACCAGCAACAAGTAAGTGAGGCATCTTAGCAAGATTGGCAACAACTGGCTGACCACCGATATCTTTACCTAAAACAACTGTCAGTGGAGAACGGCTATCACGGAATGTATCGCTATCTAACAATTCTCGCATATATACGGTTTGACGTTTTTTGTTAGGTAATTCCAGTCCTACATAAGGTTTCCCCGGAATAACTTCAACAATACGTACCGCAATGGCAGACAATGAACGCGCTAAGTCGCGTGATAAATTTGAAATACGCGCAGCTTTAACACCTGGCGCAAGTTCAAGTTCAAATCGCGTGATAACAGGCCCCGGTGAAATACCAACCACCTTGGCTTTAACACGATAATCATTAAGGCGTGCTTCAATAAGCTTTCCAACACGCTCAAGCTCAAACATATCAACAGGCTCATCTTCTACTGGCGGTGTTGTTAACAGATCCAGAGAAGGCATTGGCGTGGTTGGTTTTTGCAGCGGTCTGTCATTACGCATCAAGAATGGATGAATTAATGATTCTTGTTGCTGTTGCTGTTGCTGTTGCTGTTGCTGTTGCTGTTGCTGTTGCTGTTGCTGTTGCTGTTGCTGTTGCTGTTGCTGTCCAAAATGCTGAGCCATATTGGGCTGTGGTTCAATACGTGATTGCGATGCAGTTTGAGGTGCCGCAGGTGGCGTAACAGGTTCAGAAACAATCGGCGTAAATACTGGCTCTATTGGCTCTTCATCCAATAAATCATCAATAGGTGAGAAAGCTTCTAATGCGGTGAGTTCTCTTTCTAATTCAATTTTTGGGGTGTACTCTTCCTCTTCATCATCACGAGGTGAGATTTGTAAAAACGCATTACTGGTTGGATACTCTACTTTTTTCTCCATTGTTTGCGTTGGTTTTGCTGATTGTGAGGCAAACGAATGTTGAATATGAGGTTGATAACCCGTAGTTGCTTGTAATGAAGATGCTGATGTTGATATTTGAGGTAAAACTTCATCTTCGTCATCATCTAACGAAACCTCATCACCATAACGATCCTGCAATTGTTGCTTAAATTGTGCAGCTAGCTGTTGCTGTTCATAAAGCTCATTCTCATCAAGAACATTGCTATTATCTTCTGCTGAAGAGAATGTATTTGCAGTAACAGTAGGTTCGTCTCGATAATTATCTTGTTGATGATTAAAGGAAGAAAGTGGCGTCTCAATATTCGGCTCATAATGAGAGGCAGATTGCTCAATAACCTCATCAGCTTCGTCGCCATAACGTTCACGTTGCTGTTCAAGAAATTGTTGTCGTAATTGCTGTTCAAAATTCGCTTGCTCTTGGATATCAGCTAATTCATCTTCAGGCTCTGATTGAACAGCTTCTTCACGGCGGCGTAGCTCTGCTTCACGTTGCGAAGGAATATGAATACCATAGAGCTCTCGACGAGTAGGCAAACGTACTGGATTTGGTCGTGGCAATTCAGGCCCTAAACCTTGTTTAACTTGTGCTCCGTGGCTTACTAGGGCACTTGTTGTGGCTCCGGCAGTCACCGTTGCGGCTTGTGTTAAGGTATCATCACTATCTGGTGCCATTGAAAATGTAGGTTCAGCTCGTCCAACAGGCATAAAACTATCTACAGGTTGTGCAATAGGATTATTTTCAACTAATGGCTTCACAGAAGATATGTTCTCTTCTGGAATTGAATAAACAGAATGTTGCGAAGCACTAACTTCTGGCTGAATATCTTTTTTAAGGAAGGCTTCAGGAATATCAAAACGGTAATGTTCCGGTATTTCTTCTGTTATTTCGGACGTATTTTCTACTACAGACTCCGCTATAACAGGTGCAACTGGCGTTAATGATTGAACATGATCGTCGGTATCATTTGTTGCACTGAATGAAGGTAAATCATCTTCTTGTTGCGTTTTAGGAGGTTTCGAGGAATCAATATCTTGCTGACGAGCAAGTTCAAGCGCTGAAGGTGCAGAAAATAAGATGTCATCACTCTCTTCTGTTGTTAGTTCTGATGCTTGTTTTTCTGTTTGATTTGAATGCTCAGTAACATCATCAACAAAATCTTGAGTGTTATCATCTTCTTCGTCTTCGTATTCAGCATCGTGTTGGCCTCGATTAGTAATAAAACCCACCGTACCAAGGATAACTGCACCAATTTTTTCGGTGATCGTTAGCCACGACCATCCTGTAAATAATGTAAAACCAACTGCCCAAACAGATAACAGTGCAAGCGTTGCGCCTAATACATTAAACCAAGGTAATAATGCCTTACTAAATAAACTGCCAATAACACCGCCTGAACTAAAATTATAGATATCATCAAAATTAAGATCAGCTAATGCACAAGAGGTAAAAACCAGAGCCAAGGCGCCAATCGTGCGAAGTGCAAGGGAGAAAAAATCAGTATATTCGCGATTTTTTTGGTAGCGCAGTGAATTCCAACAACCAAAAACAACCACAATAGGAATAGCATAGGCGAGTAAACCAAATGCTGAAAATAGGATATCAGCTAGCCATGCTCCGATACTGCCACCTAGGTTTTGAATAGGTTCATTCCATGTGGTTTGTGACCAGCTAGGATCAGAGGGATGAAAGCTAAATAAAGAAACCATCAAAAAGACAGCACCAATCCCGATTAAAATGAGAATAGCTTCCCAAACACGACGACGGTTACTTATCTTTGTTAAACAAATATTTTTGTCTTCTGTATATTCCTGGCTCAAAGAGGGCTCTCCAGGTTTAACTTAGGGTTAAATTAAAACGGAACAACGCTGAGATATCTCAGCGTTGAAACTGTATGCATAAACAGGAGTGTACCTAATTTTTTCCTGCTTTGCACCAACCTATTAAGTTGGCTTAGCGAGTTTTGATTACAAGGCGGTTACTTTGTTTAACTTCTTCCATAACCACGTAAGTACGTGTGTCATTAACACCCGGAAGACGTAACAGAGTTTCACCCAGCAATTTACGGTAAGCAGACATATCAGGTACACGAGTTTTCAACAGATAGTCAAAATCACCAGAAACTAAATGACATTCTTGGATTTCTTCAAGTTTTTGAACAGCCATATTAAATTGTTCAAAAACATCTGGCGCGCCACGGTTTAGTGTGATTTCCACAAATACCAATAATGATGCATCAAGGTAATGAGGGTTTAACAGCGCAGTATACCCAGAAATAAATCCTTGGCGCTCTAAACGACGTACACGCTCTAAACAAGGCGTTGGTGATAAACCAACACGTTTAGATAACTCAACGTTTGAAATACGACCATCTTTTTGGAGCTCATTTAGAATATTCCGGTCTATTCTATCAAGATCTTTACCCGGACGTTTTTTATTATCAATCATCTCTATACTCTCTTTCTCTTTTTCTCTTACTTTATTTTCCTATACCCATACCTGTACACCTTCAGCATCAATGTCGAAACTTCGGTATCAAACGGTCAGAGCAAACTACCAATCTATTTTCTTTTAATGCCAGATAAAACATCTATTTTATCTAAATACTCATTAGCAAATATTGCAAAGTAACTATCTTACACCCTGTCTGTCGAAAAATTGTACCTATAACATCCGAAGATAATTATCTTTAACAATCATGTTTTCGCAAATGTACAGCGGATTGTCAAAGCAAATGAGTAAAAATCAGAACAAGGCGCTATGTTATTCTCTATATACGCAAGATAGTCATCAATTGTAAAGCAAAATGTTTCATGTTGATTCGATGATGTTAGCCCAATATAACTCTATAATTATTAAACTATATTAGTATTAACTATTGCTAAAATAGCTAAAATATTATGTCTATTTCTCGTCATTGGCTTTTTTTAACGTCTTATTTCTCCTACAATCCCCCAATTCGCATCACGCCTAATCAGAGATGAGGTACACATGAGCACCATCAAACATAGCAAACTTATTATTTTAGGTTCAGGCCCTGCGGGTTATACCGCTGCCGTTTATGCTGCAAGAGCAAACTTAGAACCAGTACTGATTACGGGTGTTGAAAAAGGCGGTCAGCTGACAACAACAACAGAAGTCGAAAACTGGCCCGGTGACCCTGAAGGGTTAACAGGCCCAGGCTTAATGGATCGCATGTTTCAGCACGCTGAAAAATTTAATACAGAGATTATCTCTGACCATATTAATAAAGTCGATCTGAAAAACCGCCCTTTCCGCCTATTTGGTGATGAACAAGAATACACCTGCGACGCATTAATTATCGCTACAGGTGCTTCTGCACGTTATATCGGCTTACCTTCAGAAGAATCTTTTAAAGGCCGTGGTGTCTCTGCTTGTGCAACCTGTGACGGTTTCTTCTATCGTAACCAAAAAGTCGCTGTCGTTGGTGGCGGTAACACTGCAGTAGAAGAAGCACTGTATTTAGCCAATATTGCATCCGAAGTTCATCTGATCCACCGCCGTGATTCATTCCGTTCTGAAAAAATCTTAATTAATCGTTTAATGGACAAAGTAAACAGTGGCAATATTATTTTGCATACTGATCGTACTTTAGACGAAGTTCTTGGCGACGATATGGGTGTAACCAAAGTTCGTTTAAAAGATACTAAGAGCGATAAAACCGAAGAATTAGATGTTATGGGTGTGTTTATTGCCATTGGACATAGCCCTAATACGGCTATTTTTGATGGACAATTAGAATTAGATAACGGTTACATCAAAGTACAATCAGGCACACAGGGTAATGCAACTCAAACCTCAATTGAGGGTGTTTTTGCAGCAGGTGACGTAATGGATCACATTTATCGTCAAGCAATTACCTCTGCAGGAACAGGCTGTATGGCCGCTTTAGATGCAGAACGTTACTTAGACGCACAAAAATCTAACTAAAATCATCACTTCCTTTCAAGGCGCTATTTCAGTAGCGCCTTTTACCATGTAACATACTAGCCTGGTTGCCAAAGCGTATAACTACTTACCCTTGGCCTTTCTGATACTTTGTATCTCACCTGCAGATTTGAATCTTTTCTTATGGATAAAACTAAACAAAATGAATTGGTTCGATGGCTGAAACAGCAAAGTGCTCCAGCCCGTCGATGGCTACGGCTATCAATGATCCTAGGTGTTGTAAGCGGTTTATTAATTATTGCTCAAGCATGGTTATTAGCTGTTTTACTTCAAGCATTTATCATGGATAGTATTAACCGTGATACGCATATACCTACGTTTCTCACTCTTATTGGTATTTTTATCTTACGTGCAGTAGTAATGGCTATACGAGAGCGTGTTGGTTATCGCTGTGGTATGGCAGTTAGGCAACAAATTCGTAAAATTGTCCTTGATAGACTTGAAGAATTAGGCCCTGTTTGGGTTAAAGGCAAACCAGCAGGAAGCTGGGCAACAATTATTCTAGAACAAATTGAAGATATGCAAGATTATTATGCACGTTATCTTCCACAGATGTATCTTTCTGCTATTGTGCCTATTCTTATCCTTATCACCCTATTTCCTGTTAACTGGGTTGCGGGGTTAATTTTATTCTTTACTGCCCCACTGATCCCGCTATTTATGGCATTAGTTGGCTTAGGTGCAGCAGATGCTAACCGTAGAAACTTTCTCGCTTTAGGTCGTTTAAGTGGTAATTTTCTCGATAGATTAAGAGGATTAGACACATTACGGCTATTTAACCGTGGTAATGCCGAAGTAAAACAAATTACTGAAGCAACAGAAGACTTCCGTAAACGCACGATGGAAGTGCTAAGAATGGCGTTTCTATCTTCTGGCGTATTGGAATTTTTTACCGCTGTTTCTATTGCTGTTGTTGCTGTTTATTTCGGGTTTTCTTACTTAGGTGAACTTAATTTTGGTAGTTATGGTTTGGGTGTTACCCTCTTTTCAGGTTTCTTAGCGCTGATCCTTGCTCCTGAATTTTTTCAACCTTTGCGAGATTTAGGTACTTATTATCATGCAAAAGCGCAAGCCGTGGGCGCAGCAGAGTCTCTGGTTGAGTTTTTAGAGGCTGATGGTGAAAAACCACAATTAGCAGGTAATGAGCGTATCAATGCAAATGAAAGTATTGAAATAACGGCACATGAACTAGAGGTTTTATCACATCAAGGCGTAAAATTAGCAGGCCCATTAAGTTTTACAATTAATCCTCAGCAACGTATTGCGATTGTAGGCCAAAGTGGCGCAGGAAAAAGCTCATTATTAAATGCCCTTTTAGGTTTTTTACCTTATCGTGGTTCATTAAAAGTTAATGGTATTGAATTAACTCAGCTTTCACCTGAAGCATGGTGTCAATGTTTAAGTTGGGTGGGACAAAATCCAAATTTACCTGAACAAACTTTACTTGATAATGTACGTTTAAGCGCTCCAAATGCCAGTTCAGAACAAATTAATCTGGCTATTGAAAAAGCCTATGTCAGCGATTTTATTAACGATTTACCTGATGGGTTAGATACAGTCATTGGCGATAGTGCTGCTCGTCTTTCTGTTGGTCAAGCACAACGAATTGCCGTAGCTCGTGCTCTATTATCCCCTTGCCAATTATTATTACTAGATGAACCAGCAGCAAGCCTTGATTCCCATAGCGAACAACGTGTGATGCATGCACTCAATAATGCATCATTAAATCAAACTACGTTGCTTGTTACTCATTTATTGGAAGAAACATTAGGTTACGATCAGATTTGGGTAATGGAAAAAGGTCAAATTATCGAAACGGGCACTTATGCGTTATTAAGCCAGCAACAAGGGGCTTTTGCTCGTCTTCTTGCTCATCGTAAAGAGGAACTTTAATTATGAAAGTATTGCTTCCTTTTCTCGCACTCTATCGTCGCCACTGGTTTATGTTATTGCTAGGTATTATTCTTGCTATCTTAACTTTATTGGCGAGCATTGGCCTTTTAACACTATCAGGTTGGTTTTTAGCGGGTACTTCTCTAGCTGGTTTTGCGGGGATTTATAGCTTTAACTATATGCTACCTGCTGCAGGAGTTCGTGGTGCAGCGATATTTCGTACTGCGGGCCGTTATTTTGAAAGACTCGTTAGTCATGATGCAACATTTCGCGTGTTATCACACTTACGGGTATTCACCTTTGAAAAAATATTGCCTCTTTCTCCTGGTGGAATTGCACGTTTTCGTCAAGGTGAGTTACTTAACCGCTTAGTAGCTGATGTTGAAACATTAGATCACCTTTATATTCGTGTTATCTCACCTATTATTGCCGCTTTTGTCGTCATTATGATGATTATGTTTGGCCTTGGGTTAATTGATGCTCGCTTAGCTAATACATTAGGTGGCATTATGCTCACCTTGCTGATTGTTTTACCTTTTGTGTTCTATTATGCAGGTAAACCTATCGGCCGAGATCTGACTGATTTACGTGGACAATATCGCACTGTACTCACTAGCATGTTACAAGGGCAAGCAGAACTAACTGTTTTTGGTGCGCTACCTCGTTTTAGAGCAAATTTAGCGCAACTTGAAACCAAGTGGTTACACCGACAAGCACAACAAGCAAACTTAACAGGGTTATCGCAATCATTGATGATCCTCGCCTCAGGGCTGACTGCAACCTTAATTCTATGGTTGGCGGCGGATGGGATAGACCATAGCTTTATGCCTGAAGCCCTAATTGCTTTATTCACATTCTGTGCATTGGCAGCATTTGAGTCTTTAGCCCCTGTTACTGTTGCATTCCAACATTTAGGACAAGTGATGACATCTGCAACACGTATTTCTCATTTAATTGAGCAAAAACCAGATGTCACTTTCCCTGAAAAAGGAGAAGAAAGAAAAAAGAGTGCTTCACTTACCCTACATAATGTGTGCTTTACTTATCCAGCTCAACCGATGCAAGTTATTAATCATGTAGATTTAACGATTGAAGCAGGACAACACATTGCATTGTTAGGAAAAACAGGTTGTGGTAAATCAACACTATTGCAATTAATCAACCGCGCTTTTGATCCAACTCACGGCACAATCTGCTTAAATAATTCATCTATTGCCGATTATGATGAAACGACTTTGCGTTCAATGATGTCTGTTGTTCCTCAGCGTGTTCATGTCTTTAGTCATACCCTAAGAGAAAACTTAATTATGGCAAAAGAAGAGGCAACAGATGAAGAGCTCGTCTATGCACTTCAACAAGTTGGCCTTGGACACATTTTGGAAAATGATGAAGGGTTAAACGCATGGATGGGCGATGGTGGTAGACAGCTCTCTGGGGGCGAACAGCGACGTTTAGGACTGGCAAGAGCCCTACTCCACAATGCACCTCTTGTATTGCTTGATGAGCCAACAGAGGGCCTTGACGCCGATACAGAACAGCAGATCCTAGCTCTCTTACATCAGCATTGTCAGGGCAAAACTGTATTAATGATCACTCACCGACTTCACGGTTTAGATAAAATGGATAAAATTTGCGTTATGGATGGCGGAAAAATCGTTGAAACAGGCACTCATGCTTCGTTGTTAAAACAACAAGGGCATTATGCTAGATTTCACCAAAGACAGGCACTATTAACTCCGACTCACGAGGCATAATATGCCGTTGTTTCAATTAAACGATAGTGATTTGGATTTTCCAGAGCCTCATTTAGCATTAAAAGAGCCTAATGGATTATTAGCAATAGGGGGAGAAATCTCCCCTTCTCGATTACGTGTTGCATATCAATCAGGTATCTTCCCTTGGTACTTCCCCTACGAAGAACCATTATGGTGGTCACCTGATCCAAGAGCTGTATTACCTGCTGGTGATTTACATATTGGGCGTAGTTTGCGTAAATTTATTCGTCATCATCCGTATAAAATAACCTTAAATCACGCCTTTGCTGCAGTGATAGAGGCCTGTTCTATTCGTGATGAAGGCACCTGGATAGGCCCTGATATTAAAGAGGGTTATGACGCGCTGTATCATCAAGGTGAAGCACATTCTGTTGAAGTATGGGAAGGCAATGAACTCGTAGGTGGATTATACGGAGTCAATATCGGTGCGGTTTTTTGTGGTGAATCGATGTTTAGTCGCAGAGATAACGCTTCTAAATGTGCCTTTATTGCTTTTTATAACCATTTTCTTCGTTATGGGGGTCAACTATTTGATTGTCAGGTGCTAAACTCTCATACTGCCTCGTTAGGTGCCAGTGAGATCTCGCGTGACCATTATTTAAATGCATTATCGCGCTGGAAAAAAGTGATTATTGATAAAAAGTGTTGGTATCAGCAATCGTTGGAATTATAATCACTGCTTGTTTTTGTAAAGCCCTTCTTATTTAAGACAGAATTAAGAATGCCATTCTGTTATTTATGCAAAAAGGTTTATACAAAAATTTTATCTTACACACCCATTATGTGGTTAGGGTGTGTTGCTATTTTATTGTTATAAATACCACAAAATAAAGAATTACGACTTCTGTTATTACTTTTGCTCTAGCTTAGTAAAACGCAAGTCACGGTAAGGATGTTAAGTGCAATAGCAAGGTGAACACCATTGCTATCCGATAACATTCCTTTACATAGGACAATATTTTCGGCATTATCTTGCCGTTTGAAAAATATGGTTATTAAAACTTAGAGGATTAGATGGCCAAAGAAGACAACATTGAAATGCAAGGCACTGTACTGGATACTCTGCCAAACACGATGTTCCGCGTAGAATTAGAAAACGGACACGTCGTTACCGCTCATATCTCAGGAAAAATGCGTAAAAACTATATTCGTATCCTGACAGGCGACAAGGTTACCGTTGAGCTGACCCCATATGACCTGAGCAAAGGCCGTATCATCTTCCGTAGCCGTTGATCCCAATCTGTTCTCTCCCGTTATTGTTATATAACGGGTGAAAAAAAAACACCACAGGCAAGGCATTTATTGATGCTCACCTGTGGTGTATGCTTTTATGGCTTAGTAAGTTAACCGCTATCCTTAGATAACGGTATCTTCGTTCTTAGCCAGCTTTTCTTGACTGACAAACTCGTAGCTTAACTTACCTGCTAGTTTATCTAATATGACAGAAACTGAACCACCATTAACAAGAGATCCAAATAAAATTTCGTTAGCTAATGGTTTTTTCAGATTTTCTTGGATCACACGCGCCATCGGTCTTGCGCCCATCGCTTTATCATAGCCTTTATCACACAACCATTGGCGTGCTTCTTGACTAACTTCTAGCGATACCCCTTTATCATCTAGCTGTACTTGTAGCTCAACAATAAATTTATCCACTACCATAGAGATAATTTCAGGTGATAACGCATTAAACCAAATAATGTTATCTAAACGGTTACGGAATTCAGGTGAGAACGCTTTTTTAATTTCCGCCATAGCATCGGTGCTATTATCTTGCTCTGTAAATCCAATCGACTTACGCTGCGTTTCACGCACACCCGCATTAGTCGTCATTACTAAAATAACATTACGGAAATCGGCTTTGCGGCCATTGTTATCTGTTAATGTGCCGTTATCCATGACTTGTAGCAGAATATTGAACACATCTGGATGTGCTTTTTCAATTTCATCAAGCAATACAACAGAATACGGATTTTTGATTACTGCATCGGTTAATAATCCGCCTTGATCAAAACCAACATAACCAGGAGGCGCACCAATTAAACGGCTAACAGTATGTCGTTCCATATATTCAGACATATCAAAGCGCAGTAATTTAACATTCAACGCTTTCGCTAATTGTACAGTAACTTCTGTTTTACCTACCCCAGTTGGGCCAGCAAATAAGAATGAGCCTACTGGTTTGTTATCTTGGCCTAAGCCTGCTCGACTCATTTTAATGGCTTCAGATAATGCATGAATTGCAGGATCTTGACCAAATACCAACATTTTTAATTGGTTATCGAGATTTTTCAGTATCGATTTATCACTACTAGATACCGTTTTTTCAGGGATACGTGCAATTTTAGCAACTACTGATTCAATATCAGAAACATTGATCGTTTTTTTGCGTTTACTTGGTGCAATTAAACGTGTTTTTGCACCCGCTTCATCAATAACATCAATGGCTTTATCTGGTAGATGTCTATCTGTAATGTATTTAACGGATAAATCCACCGCGGCCTGAATCGCTTTATTGGTATAACGTACATCGTGGTGCGCTTCATATTTCTGACGCAACCCTTTGATGATTAAAACGGTTTCATCAGCTGAAGGTTCTGTTATATCAATTTTTTGGAAACGACGCGCAAGCGCTCTGTCTTTTTCAAAAATATTACTGAATTCTTGATAAGTCGTAGAGCCTATAACTCGAATTCGCCCACCTGATAACAGAGGTTTGATTAAGTTTGCCGCATCTACCTGCCCACCTGATGCAGCACCTGCACCAATAATGGTGTGGATCTCATCAATAAATAAGATGCTTTTCTCATCTTTTTCAAGGGTTTTAAGTAACGCTTTAAAACGTTTTTCGAAATCACCACGATATTTCGTTCCCGCTAATAGCGAACCAATATCTAGTGAGTAAATAGTGTAGCCTTTCATAACGTCAGGAACATCATCTTGCTCAATACGCCATGCAAGCCCTTCTGCAATTGCCGTTTTACCGACGCCTGATTCACCTACTAATAATGGGTTATTTTTGCGACGACGACATAATACTTGAATGGTTCGTTCTAATTCAGCTTGACGCCCAATCAAAGGATCTATTTTACCTTGGCGTGCTAACTGATTAAGGTTAGTTGTAAAATTATCCATATGATCGTCACCTTGAGGCATCTCTTGCTGAGATTGTGCGTTCATATCATTCATGTCAGAAAGATCTTCGTTTTGTTGATCTTCTTTTGAAATACCATGAGAAATAAAATTCACAACATCAAGGCGACTAACGTCATGTTTACGTAATAAGTAAGCTGCGTGAGATTCTTGTTCACTAAAAATAGCCACCAGCACATTAGCGCCAGAGACTTCATTTTTGCCTGATGATTGAACATGAAAAACAGCACGCTGTAATACACGCTGAAAACTCAGCGTTGGTTGTGTTTCTCTGTCTACATTTTCAGGCAAAATAGGGGTTGTTTTACGAATAAAGACTTCAAGTTCTTCGCGTAAGACTGCCAGATCGACTTTACAAGCTTCCAATGCTTCGCGTGCCGATTTATTACTTAATAGCGCCAACAACAGGTGCTCTACAGTCATAAATTCGTGTCTGTTATCACGGGCTTTCGCGAATGCAACATTAAGACTCAGCTCTAATTCGTGATTAAGCATAAGCACCTCCTCCTTAAAAGACTAACCGGATCATGCTTGTTCAAGAGTACATAAAAGTGGGTATTCGTTTTCTCTTGCATACAGATTAACTTGTGCCACTTTCGTTTCAGCAATATCCGCACTATAAACCCCACAAACTCCTTTCCCTTTATGATGAACGTCCAGCATAATTTGTGTTGCTTTTTCCTCACTGAGAAAAAAATACATCGTAAGCACTTCTACAACAAAATCCATGGGGGTGTAATCATCATTATTCAAGATCACCTTATACATTGCTGGTGGCTCATTTACCTGATGAACATCATCCCTTAACGTGGTTTCTGTTAAAAAATCAAACTGACCCATTGTTTTGCATTACTCATAGTTTTGTTAAACGTCACTTTCAATTATGACATTTAGTTTACCATCTCACAGGAAAGTCTGCCTATCAACGCTTTTTTATTCCCTCTTTTTACATCCAAAAAATAACAAAGCGTTAGCTACATCAAAATTTCACCTTATCGAAACACTTTCTGTCCCTTTCACCTCTTGACGACTGAAACAATAAAATAGAGTATGTTTTATGAACAGCTCAGTAAATATACTGAAAGTGATGTTAAACAAATAAATACAAGTATATGAGAGAAGCTAAGTATGGAGACAGGTACAGTAAAGTGGTTCAATAACGCTAAGGGCTTTGGTTTTATTACCCCAGAAAAAGGTGGCGAGGATATTTTTGCCCACTATTCAACAATTAGAATGGAAGGCTACCGCACACTTAAAGCGGGGCAGAAAGTTAATTATAGCACGATAAAAGGGCCTAAAGGTGACCATGCTGACCTTATCATTCCTATCATTGAATAGAAGATACGCACAGTATAGATAAACCTGATAATACCTTTTACCCAATGAAGTCGGGTATTTTCAGTCAGAAAGATACCTTATTCATTCAAATAAAAGCCCTTAATATACTTAAGGGCCTTTATCTTATTGTTTGAATTATTCTCTGGCTAATGCATCAATGGGATTCATTTTTGCAGCACTCCTTGCCGGTAAAAATCCGAAAATAACCCCAATAGCAGTTGAACAAATGAAAGCACTGATTAATGCAATAGGTTGGAATACAAAATGCCAATCCGGTAACATTACGCTTGCAATCATTGCAATACTAAACGAAAGAGCAATTCCTAACACACCCCCAACTAAACAAACCAGAACAGATTCAATGAGAAATTGTTGCATCACGTCACTCGCCCTCGCACCAACCGCCATTCTAATACCAATTTCTCGCGTTCTTTCAGTCACAGAAACCAGCATAATATTCATAACACCAATGCCACCAACCACTAATGAAATAACTGCGACAAGTGTAAGAAATAATTGCATTGTTTGCGTGGTGCTCTCAGCCGCTTTAATAAAACTATCAAGGTTATAAGTGAAAATATCTTTTTTACCATGTCTGATAGTAAGCAAACGGATCATTTGTTGCTCAGCTACACTGGCATCATAACCGTCTATTGCTCTTACCGTAATGCTGTCAAGATATGAGCGATTTAAAATACGACTATTTAACGTACTATAAGGCACCCAAACACGTAATGACTGCCCATTACCAAAAGCTGATTTTTTATCTGCAATAACTCCGACAATCGTAGAAGGAATATTGCGAATAATAATTTGCTCACCAATCACATCTTTCTTAGTTGGAAAAAATCGATGACGAGTATTTTCGTCAATTACAACAACCTGAGCTTGTCGTTGGATCATATCTTGGGTAAATGAGCGACCTTGCGAAAATTTCATGGCATATACAATAAAATAATCTTCACTCACACCCGCAACCGAGGCTGGAGAATCTTGGTTTCCACGGCGTAATCGCGTGCTAAATTGCACTTGTGGTGTGACCGCTTGCACATAAGATTGCTGTTTTAAAGCAAAAACATCTTGTAGCGTTAATGATTGTCTGTCTTCAGGGGAATCACTACCGAAATCTTTCCCTGGATAAATATCGATGGTATTCGAACCAATGGCTTTTATATCAGAAAGCACCATACTTTTTGCAGCATCACCAATGACAATAATCGTCACGACAGAAGCAATTCCTATAATAATGCCGAGCATTGTCAATAATGTACGTACTTTATTGACAACCATGGCACGCCAAGCCATTTCTAGCGCTTGAGTAAAGCGCCCTACAATTTGTCCCAAATAAGAGGAAGTTAAAACAGGTGTCGTTTCTTTTTTAACTTTATGTGTCGTTGTTTGATGACGGTTATCACTAATAATCTTACCGTCTTTTATTTCGATAATTCGCTCGGCTTGTTCTGCAATTAAAGGGTCATGCGTTACGATAATAACTGTATGCCCTTGTTCATTTAATTGCTTCAAAATAGCCATTACTTCTTTACCAGAATGACTGTCTAATGCACCAGTTGGCTCATCAGCAAGAATAACCTCACCACCATTCATCAACGCTCGCGCAATACTTACACGTTGTTGCTGGCCACCAGAAAGTTGATTAGGTCGATAATCAACACGCTCGCCTAATCCTAAACGAGTTAATAATTCACGTGCCCTTTCTTTACGTTGAGTGGCATTTTTATCTGCATAGATGGCTGGAATTTCAACATTCTGCTCTGCACTTAAGTGTGCCATTAAATGATAACGTTGAAAAATAAACCCAAAGTGTTCGCGACGTAATGCAGCAAGTTGATCACCTTCCATTTGTGCAACACTTTGACCTGCAACTTTATATTCACCGCTACTTGGCTTATCCAAACATCCTAAGATATTCATTAAGGTCGATTTACCAGAGCCGGACGCTCCCATAATCGCGACCATTTCACCCGCATTAATCGTTAATGAGACTTTATTGAGAACAACGGTTTCTTCTTCACCATTGCTATATACGCGACTAACCTCATTGAGTTCTAATAATGCCGGCATTATGCATCTCCTGAAGTTTCACCCAGAATAACCTCATCGTTCTCTTTTAATCCGCTGAGGACTTCAGCATAAACATCAGTACGCATACCTATTTTTACTGTGCGTTTTTCTGGCTGACCATCAACTAAAACATCAACATAATATTCATTAATACCCGCATCTTCACCTAAGACAGAAAGCGGTACGAGGAGTACATCTTTCTTATTTTCGATAAGAATTTTAACTTGCGCGGTCATTTGTAAACGTAGTAAATGTTGTTCATTAGGCACTTCGAAACGGGCATAGTAAAAAATAGCATCATTAATTTTTTCAGGCGTTGGCAGAATATCTTTTAACTTGCCACTAAAAGCTTTATCCGGCGCGCCTAGCACTGTAAAAGAAGCATTAAGATCAGGTTTTAAATAAATCACATCTGCTTCAGATACTTCCGCCTTTACTAGCATCGTATCTAAATCTGCTAAAGTTAAAATCGTTGGTGCTTCTTGTGCCGCAATGACGGTTTGACCTTCTAGAGTTTTAATAAACGTCACAATGCCATCCATAGGCGCAGTGATACGTGTATATTGAAGGTTAGTTTTTGCGGTATCTAAGGTCGCTTGATTCTTTTTAATCTGCGCTTCATAGGTGATAATACGTGCTTTTTTAACATCAACATCAGTTTTAGTACGATCAAGCTCATCTTGTGCAATGGCATATGTACCAATCAGCTTTAACTGACGTTGATATGTAAGTTGCGCTAAACGTAATTCGGCCTGAGCCTGTTGAAGATTTGCTCTAAGCTCATTGTTGGTTTCTTGAGATTCAGTGACTTCGTTTTGCGCTTTTTTAGGATCAATAATCGCTAACAAATCTCCCTTTTTAACCGCATCGCCTTCTTTCACAAACAAAGTTTGTAATTGGCCACTGACTTGCGCACCTACATCAACTTTACGCACAGCATCAAGTTTACCCGTTGCTGTCACTTCTTTTGACAGCTCACCTCGCGTAATGATTTGTGTTTGATATGACGGTACATTTTCTTTCGGCCAAAAAAAATAGGCAACAATAGCAACCGCAATTAAAATAAGGGTGAGCACTTTCCCGCGCTTTTTTAAAGATAAAAAAGCCATACAATATCCTTCCTAAACATAACAATTTAATAAACCATAAGAAACTTTAGCGATGATATTCATCTTCATCGCTAAATAGAATTTACATTGATCCCGTGCGTTTATCTTTCTTGCTATAACGGCCTAATTTGCTTTGCCTCTAGCAAGCCATGCAACACGAGAAAACATACTTTTCAGTATGGAGGGGATGGAGTCTACTCCTCGTTGAGCAGCATTGTTAGCTACCGTTAGTGCGAGATCTGGTTTTGATGAGCGTTGGATAGCTTTAATAATCACACGTCGAGTTGGCCATTTTTCATTATCAGGTACACCTGCAACATCATGATACACATTGCGAAAGCCTTCTTTGTATAAAAAATGTTCCATATCTAAGGCGGGGAGTTTTGTTAATCTATCACGCTCCGCATCATTGCTTTTTGATGCAAAATCTTTAACGGTTGCGGCATATTTCTTACCCGCTTCATCACCATCCACTAAGGTATGCCATTCTATTCCCATATACGTTGCATACTTTAATAATGGCTTAAGTCCACATTGTGCAAATTCAATAACTTTTATTCCTTCGGCTTCAAAGAAATAATTACATTGTCTTGCCAACTCGTTCATTAACCAAATTTCTGTTTCACCTTCAACTAATAACCAGCAACGAGCAAAAAGTGCAGACGGCCTGTTATAACGAATATGAAATGAAATACGTCGTTCTTCATCTGAATGTAATTGCTGATTACCAACACGATAAGCAGCTACTTTGTCAGTATCACGTACTAAACGACACACACTTTCTAATGGTGCTAATGAAAGTAACTCACCTGAATTAGTCGTTGTTATACGTTGTAATGAAAAAAGATTAAGTAATCCCCAAGCCACCGAAAGCATAATAGGATGTAAACGTGTTTCAGGGTTTTCTACAATAACGATAGGCCTTGCATAAGGATCTAATGCAACGCTACCTCGAGACTGTAATATAGAGGAGAACATTCCTAGGATAATTAATCGAATGCTTCGTTGATTCGGTTTTGCCAACACCTTATTAATATTTTCTAATGCGTGCCAGCCACGTACATGAGGCTCATTGACTTTACGATGACGAGCATGTGATTTAAACAACAATGAACCATGATCAGCAAAATAGTGCCCTAGTAGCTGTTGCATGGCATCTAGCCCTTCACGTAAATCCTCATCTGACAACTCGTCTGGATTTTTAACTAATGCCTTGGTTAACTCACTCATTTTATTATTAAACGCTTCTCGATGAGGGTTATTATGAGGATCGATAACGTCAGAGGTAAGATCACGAACAAAACGCGCATCTTGCAAGCGAAGAACAGGATAAAGCCTAACAATCTCTGCAATAATTTCTTGAGTTTGTCCATTAGGTAAGCGAATTTGCTTTCCTTCTTTATCCAGAAAATAGCGGAATGTTTTTACATTTTTTTGTTCATCTAATTCAGCACTGATGCGGTAATAGATATGTTTTAGTTCATCACCATTTGCAACCCATACAGGCGCTATTTTGTGAAAACGATAAGAACGATGTCGTCCAGGGCGTGATTCAGTAAATGTCAGAATAATTTGTAGCGTTTTTTTACTATTTTCTTCCGGCTCATTCGGCAGACGATGGAAATCATCAGGTGTAAATGCATATTGATAGGTTTCAATACCCAAGCTGAGTGTTAACGCATCAAGTAATGAGCTTTTACCCCACGCATTTTCACCCACTAAGACTGTATTCATATCAAGAGGTAATGAAAGACGATTAAGTCCACGGAATCCAACTATTTCCACTCTTTCTAAATACATAAATTCCCTCGTTAGTTACGACTAAGCTATGTTTTTTTATTCTTCCTATCTTAATTTTATGCTTAATCTGCCAATAATTTCACTTAATGAATGTTTTCATTAAATCACAGTTAAAGAGTGTCGTAATAAAATTTACTCAACTATTCGATATATACCCAAATCGTTCGCTTTTCAAACAATTAAAGCCACTTATCGGTAAACATGTTAGGCTCATGGCTTCAATAAAAATTTTAGATTTATCTTAGCTTCTGTATCCACAACAACATAAGTAAATGTTATAATGCAGACAACGTTATTAGTTTATTTTATAATTTGAGTGCACTCAGTAAGGAATAGAAATGTTATCAGGGTTATTGATTATCCTACTTCCGCTTTTTGTAGGGTATTTGATTAAATTAAACAATCGCCCATTACTTCATCTGGCAAATCGCCTACTTAGTGCGATGGTTTACGTTATCCTATTTCTAATGGGCGTCAGTTTAGCCATGTTAGATAATATTGGTGAAAATTTAGTCTCTATTCTTGCTTATGCCAGCGTTTTCTTTTTATGTACCTTTGGGGCAAATTTACTATTTTTATGGCTATTGGATAAAAAAGATCCTTGGCATGTCCCTGCACATAAGCAATCTAAGCCACCATCACGCATAAAAATGGTACTTGAATCGCTGCAATTATGCGGTGTGGTTGTTGTCGGTTTTTTTGTAGGCTTAACGGGTTGGTCAATTTTTCATTATGCATCTCATGCCAGCCAAGGTGCGCTTATCTTCTTGCTGTGGCTAGTAGGATTACAATTGCGTAATAGCGGAATGAGCCCAAAGCAAATTTTAATTAACCGCAGAGGAACAACCGTTGCTGTCGTCATGGGGGTGAGTGCGCTTGCAGGTGGTGCTTTAGCTGCTTATTTACTAGGATTACCGATGAAAATGGGATTAGCCATTGCATCTGGATATGGTTGGTACTCTTTATCTGGGATTGTACTTACCGATGCATTTGGCCCTGTTATTGGTAGTACTGCGTTTTTCAATGACTTAATGCGTGAATTAGCGGCAATTATGCTTATTCCTATCATTGTTAATCGTTATAGAAACACGGCATTAGGGATTTGTGGTTCAACTTCCATGGACTTTACGTTACCTGTTTTACAAAGAAGTGGTGGTGTTGCCATTGTGCCTGCAGCCATTGTGCACGGATTCGTGTTAAGTTTAATCACTCCAATATTAATGGCTTTCTTTACTTCATAGAAAAATCAGTAACAATAGAACAATAACGTTCTCTTTTTACAGTGGATTAACAATGAATCAACAGCGTGTATTAGTACTTGGTGCAAGTGGCCATATTGGTCAAAATCTTATTCCAGCTCTGATAAAACAAGGTCATCAAGTCACTGCGGGAGCGCGCAGAGTTGACTGGATGATGTCTCAAGGTTGGGAAAATACACGCTGTATTTTTGTGGATTTACACAATCCAGAAACCTTAAACAAAATCATGCATGATACTGATATTGTGTACTATCTTGTTCACAGCATGGGCGATGCACATAATTTAGTTGAGCAAGAGCGTAAAGCGGCAATTAATGTTGTGGAAGCATTAGAAGGCACAGAAGTTAAACAAATTATTTTTTTAAGTGCCTTACAACATGAAGATCAGCAATATTCACCCCATCTCATTGCCCGAAAACTCACGGGTGAGGTATTAAGAACAAGCGCGATCCCTGTAACTGAAATTCGTACCTCAATGATTGTCGGCCCTGGCTCTGCCGCCTTTGAAATTATGCGTGATATGGTTTATAACCTCCCTATTCTTACGCCTCCGCGCTGGGTTCGTTCAAAATCGTCCCCTATTGCCTTAAAAAACTTAATTCACTATTTAACAGAAATTATCCATCATCCCACACATCAACATCGTATTTTTGATGCTGGTGGCCCCGAATATATTAGCTATCAGACCCTTTTTGAGCGCTTTATTAAAATCTCAGGTAAAAAACGAGTGCTGATCCCGCTACCTATGCCGGGCAGTCTTATTTCTGCGGGCTTTATCAGTATGATAACGTCTGTGCCAACCTCTATTGCCAAAGAGCTGATCCAAGGGCTTAAATATGATCTTCCTGCCAACGATGAGCCATTACGTAAACTTATTCCTCAATCCCTAATTAAATTTGATGATGCAGTAAAAGAAACACTCGCTGATGAAGAAGCGGCTTTAGATAACCAAGATTGGGGTTACTCTCCTGCTGTTCGTAATCGCTGGAAACCGGGTTATGGTTATTACCCTAAAAATGCAGGTTGTACAGTATCTACACCGGCAAGCGCGGCATCCCTTTGGCATACTGTGCAACAAATCGGTGGAGAACAAGGCTATTTTTATGGTAATGCGCTATGGAAAACCCGCGCCATTATGGATGATATGGTCGGAAATAAAGTGACTTACGGACGCCCTTCTAGAGAAACATTAGAACTTGGCGATATGATTGATGGTTGGCGAGTGATCAAACTAGAGCCAGAAAAACAACTAACCTTATTATTTGGAATGAAAGCTCCCGGTTTAGGTCGCCTTTCTTTTACTATCCATGATAGTGGTAATCTTCGTTCAATCGATGTTCGTGCTTGGTGGCACCCTGCCGGTTTTAGTGGATTACTTTATTGGTTTGCGATGATGCCTGCGCATTTATTTATTTTCAAAGGCATGGCTAAAACCATAAGTAATAACGCTTATGAACTGGATAAAAATTCACCTAAGAGTGAAAAAAAATAGCTGAATTACCCATTTTTACGTAAAAAAACCACTTTATTATGCAGTTTTAGTTGCATAATTATTCTTACCGTTTTATTATTTGAACCAGTTAATGACTATTCAGAAAAAACGCATGAGTATTCAATTAAAAAACATAAATTGTTTCTACGGTTCGCACCAAGCACTCTATGATATTAATCTGGAATGCTCTGCTGGTGAAACAATGGTTCTATTAGGACCAAGTGGTGCAGGTAAGAGCTCACTAATGAGAGTTCTTAATTTATTAGAATTGCCACGTTCAGGCGAATTAGAAATTGCGGGTCTACATTTTGACTTTAACCAACAGCCTAACGCAAAGGCAATTCGTTCATTACGCCAAAATGTGGGCATGGTATTTCAACAATATAATTTATGGCCGCACCTGACGGTTCTTGATAATTTAATTGAAGCACCTTGTCGTGTATTAGGTTTATCAAAACCGCAGGCTAAAGAAAAAGCAATGAAGTTACTTGAACGTTTACGTTTAAGTGATTATGCAGGACGCTTCCCACTACATTTATCGGGTGGACAGCAACAACGTGTTGCCATTGCAAGAGCATTAATGATGGAGCCTCAAGTTCTCTTATTTGATGAACCGACAGCGGCATTAGATCCTGAAATTACAGCTCAAGTTGTTGATATTATTAAAGAGCTTTCTGAAACGGGTATTACACAAGTGATTGTGACCCATGAAGTTGAAATTGCACGCAAAGCCGCGAGCAAAGTTGTATATATGGAAAACGGCCGTATTATAGAGCAAGGTGATAACTATCGTTTCACTGCTCCACAAACGGAAGCTTTTGCTAATTACTTGTCACACTAAATCGGGATCAGACAATGAAAAAAATATTATTTGCAGCACTTCTGACCAGTATTACACTTTCTGCAACTGCGGCTGAGAAAGAGACAATCCGTTTTGCCACTGAAGCAACATATCCGCCATTTGAAATGATTGATGCGAATAACCAAATTGTAGGATTTGATGTTGATCTCGCTAATGCAATGTGTGCAAAAATTAATGCGGATTGTACCTTTACCAATCAGTCTTTTGATAGCTTAATTCCTAGTCTGAAATTCCGTCGTTTTGAAGCATTAATGGCAGGTATTGATATTACCCCTGAGCGTCAAAAACAAGTTGATTTCACGGATTCCTACTATGATAACTCCGCTGTATTTATTACAGTAACAGGTAAAATCTCTGATGTTGCTAGCTTAAAAGGTAAACAAATTGGTGTACAGAATGGGACTACCCATCAGAAATTCATCAATGAGCAACACAAAGAAATGAAAACTGTTCCTTATGACAGTTACCAAAATGCAGTATTAGATCTTAAAAATGGTCGTATTGAAGCTATCTTTGGTGACACTGCAGTTGTAAATGAATGGCTGAAAAAAAATCCTGAATTAGGTATTGTAGGCGATAAAGTTGCAGATCCTAACTATTTTGGTACAGGCCTTGCGATCGCAGTAAGAAAAGGCAATGCTGATTTACAAGATAAATTAAACAAAGCATTAGCTGAAGTAAAAGCTGATGGCACTTATGATGTCATTTATAAAAAATGGTTTGAATAACAATAATAGCTTAATAAATGAATGAAATAACAACTCTAGCAGGTGCGGCCGTTACTACGGTCTCACTTGCTATTTCTGCTCTTATCATTGGATTAGTTCTCGCCATGTTGTTTACAGCATGGGAATCCGCGAGATGGAAAGCCTTTGCTTTCTTAGGAACATGCTGGGTAACACTAATCAGAGGACTACCAGAAATGCTGGTGGTTCTTTTTGTCTATTATGGCACCTTACAAGGTGTCATGATCTTAATGGATGGCATTGAATTAGGTTCTTTCACCTTACAAATAGATTTTGGTGATACTGAATCTCTACCTTTCTATTGTGGTGTTATCGCCCTTTCACTTCTTTATGCTTCTTATGCTTCACAAACATTACGTGGCGCCTTAAAAGCGGTACCAACAGGACAATGGGAAGCCGGCCAAGCGTTAGGTATGGGTCGTATTACTATTTTCTTCCGCTTTATTATGCCTCAAATGTGGCGTCATGCTTTACCTGGTTTAGGTAATCAGTGGTTAGTTTTATTAAAAGATACGGCTTTAGTCTCATTAATCAGTGTTAATGATTTAATGTTACAGACACAAAGTATAGCTAATAGAACTCAAGAGCCTTTTACTTGGTATAGCATTGTTGCACTGATTTATTTAGCCATTACGCTAGTCAGTCAATATATCCTGAAATGGTTAGAAATGAGAACAACTCGATTTGAACGGAGTGCCTCATAATGTGGGATTATATTGTTGATATTTTACCGGGATTACCAACCAGCTTGTCATTAACATTAGTGGCTTTATTGGTAGCATTTACACTTTCAGTTTTAATGACCTTTATTTTGGCATTAAAAACCCCTGTTATTACTCAAATTGTAAAAGCGTATATCACCTTATTTACCGGTACACCGTTATTAGTGCAGTTTTTCTTAATCTATTATGGCCCTGGACAATTTCCTGTGTTGCAAAAATTCCCTCTGATTTGGGAGTTATTATCAACACCGTGGTTTTGTGCCATGGTCACATTAGCATTAAATAGTGCCGCTTATTCAACCTTACTTTTTTATGGTGCAGTAAGAGCTATTCCTTCAGGACAATGGCAATCTTGCCAAGCATTAGGTATGTCGCCAGTGCAAACAGCAAGAGTAATATTGCCTTATGCATTTAAGCGTGCGCTTTCATCCTATTCAAACGAAGTTGTATTGATATTTAAAAGTACCTCACTCGCCAGTACGATCACATTGCTTGAATTAACAGGTTATAGCCGACAAGTATTTGGTCAAAGTTATGATGTGATGGTCTTTGTTGCCGCAGGTATTATTTATTTAGGCATCAACGGAATACTGACACTTCTAATGAGATTGATTGAGAAAAAAGCCTTAGAGTTTGAACATCGTAATTAAAACGTCTAAACCAAACTGTCGATA
This sequence comes from Proteus sp. G2669, assembly GCF_009915245.1. NCBI lineage: Bacteria > Pseudomonadati > Pseudomonadota > Gammaproteobacteria > Enterobacterales > Morganellaceae > Proteus > Proteus sp. G2669. The sequence goes on from NZ_JAABLX010000020.1 coordinate 75,937, forward strand.
AAAAAATACCCCAGATTTTTTTCACTCTGGGGTATTTTTTATGTTGGAATAAACAACAAATACATGTCCTATTTTTGTGTAGCCTGTTTTTCTATTAACGCTTCTTTATGGCTTACTCGATACGCATTCCATGCCAACAAACTCCCAATTAACATGACAACAGCTAACGCTAATTTAGGTTGTACAGGTGATGCCAGTGCAGTTAAACCAAAAGCAGCACCGCCTGCCATTTGAATAAAACCAACTAAAGCAGAGGCAATGCCTGCCGTTTGCGAATATGGCTCAAGTGCATAACTTGTCGCAGGCCCCATAATAAAGGCTAATCCAGCACAAGCACTTGCTACAGGGAGCATATAAATCAGCCAATGGTTTTGTATTCCAGCAGGAATAAACATTAAGCTTAATAACAAACTCACGCAGCCTAATCCCATTAATCCGCCTCCTAAGATCAAACAAATAGGTCTGCCAACACGGTGGATCACACGGTTTGCATAAAAACTGACAAACATTATCCAAAAACCATTTACACCAAAAACAATGGAAAAAATCAGCGGTGATAGTTTCGCATCATTCATCAACACAATAGGGGCAAATGAAACATAAGTTAACGCCATTCCCATTGTGCCTGCATTCACTAAGGCAAAAGTTAAAAAACGTTTACTACATAAAATCTCAAGGTATGTTTTACCTAATTTCTGTTTTGATTGAGCTGTATTTTCAGGTTTAGTTTCAGGCAAGAAGCGAGTGATCAAAACTAGCACAAATACCGAATAGAAAATTAAAAATCCGAAAGGCGCGCGCCATCCCCAATACTCAGCTAATAATCCACCTAATAAAGGTGCAAGTGCAGGAATAATATTTAAGGTACCATTTAAAAAGCCAAAAACACGGGCGGCTTCATTACCATTAAAACAGTCACGAACGCAGGTAAAAGCCACAACGGAGGTACAGCACACTGCTGAAGCTTGTAATAATCGCGAAATAATAAAAAGCGTTGAGTCTGTCGAAATCGTTGCAATGACAGAACCCACAATATAGATAAAGATCCCAGCGATAGCGATAGGTTTACGACCAAACTTATCCACCAAAGGCCCTGATATAAGTTGCCCTATCCCCAACACTAAAATAAATAAAGCGATAGTCGATTGAATAAGGGATTCACTGCTTCCTAAATCTTGAGCAATTGCAGGTATAGTCGGTAAATAGAGATCAATCCCTAATGGCCCTAATAGTACCATCACTAATAACAACGCTTTTAAATTCTGCATAAAATAAAATGCCTATCTAATCAAAAAAGAAAACGCCCGATGTTATCCATCGAGCGTTAAATACTTATTTATACTAACACCCATTACCTATTTTGTAATGAATATCTTAACTATCTTGTAATACCAATAATGTAAGCACTTCATAATGAGCAGTATGAGGAAACATATCAAACAACTGCACTCTATCAATACGATAATGAGAAAGTTGCTGAATATCTTTAGCCATGGTTTGAGCATTGCAGCTAGAGTACAGAATAAAGCGAGGTTTCATTTTATTTAGATAACCGCACAATGCCTCACCAATACCTCGCCTTGGCGGATTAACAAGCACTAATTCAGGCACTGACTCTTTAGCTAATGCATAACCGGTTGAATCTAAGGCTTGAAACTCAACATGCTCTAGCCCTAATTCATGAGCAGAGAGGCGTGCACATTCTATTGCTTCAGGGCTAATTTCAATTCCTGTCAATTGGGTCAATTTATCTGCGCAATGTAATCCAAAGCCTCCTGATCCACAAAACATATCCCACAAATGTGAGATATTTAATTCTCTTACCCAACGACCTGCCGTAGCATAAAGTGATGAAGCAACCTCTGGATTAGTTTGGAAAAAACCTCTAGGACGAATATGTAATGGAATTTGATTAAAAGATTCATCCAAAAATGCTTTTTCAGTCAGAATAATTTCTTTTTCACCTTCAAGAATAGCCATATGAACAGGTTGAATATTCACAGAGATAACAGCTAATTGAGGCAGTTGTTCTTGTAACCACGGAAGTGCTTTGTGAAGTTGTTCTAATTTTTTTTCTGAGCGCAAAACAAAACGCAACATTATCGTGCCATTGCTTCTGCTTTCAGTTAATAAAATAAACTTAAGTTCACCACGGCGACGCTCAATGTCGTAAGGTACTAATCCTGCTCTCGCTATAAATGTTTTTAAAATTGGGAATGTCGGTGCAAAAGAGTCAGGATAAAGAGGGCATTCGCATAAATCGACAGCCACACCCTCTCGTGTTTTTAGACCTAATACAGGTTTTTCAACACTGCCACTGACTACCATTTTTGCTTTATTACGAAATTGCGCTTGCTGGCTTTCAACAGGCGCTAATTTATTAAAAGCATAATCTTCAGGTAGCAATGATAATAAGCTGTGCTGTTTTTTCTTGATTTGTTCAGAATAAGCAAGAGAAAGCCATTCACAAGAATGACAATCACCCGCACTAAAGCGTGCGCATTGCATAAGATTTTGTGACCGTTATGGAGATTAATATTAATGTACAGTATAGGAGGAGTCAGTTGATGAACTACTTATTTCAACTTCTTCTTCATCATCTTCTTCATTTTCGTTTTCTTGTTTTTCACCATACAAGAAACCATTATTAAAAATTTCACTGACAACTTCAGCCGATTGTTCTTCTGCTTTTTGTAAGAACAGATCAAATTGATTCAGTGAGATCCCCGCAGCAACAGGGAATGATTGGCAGAATACTAACTTAGGTAAGTTTTCATCACTAATTTCTAAAAATGTTTTAATAAACAAAGAACTTGCATTTATTTGGCTTAGATTTGCCATTAAAGGCACTATTGCTGAGGGTTTTAATTCAGCGATAGCGGTAAATACAAGCACATCTTCGAGAATATCAATTTTAGCATCAAATATGCCGCTGATATATTGAAGATGTGGTAAATGTAACGCCTGACAAGAGTCACATTCATAATAAGCAATCTGTAGTTCATCAAGCCAAGATTTTAGCTGATCCAGATCGGGGGTAACAACAGCGTTCATTCAAATAACCTTTACGCGCTAAAGAAAAGAGTGCCTTTTGGCATTAAGGCTATTTTGCCACTTTTTCTATCTTGAAGGCACTAATAAATAGAAAAACTAAGAAAATTAAGCCAATTTACAAATTGGGTTTTCTTAGTTTTTCATGCTTTGTTGAGAAAAAACAGTACGCTATTCTTTGTTATTCTCTTTTTTCTTTTTATTATTCGCGGGATTGTTATCAATACCTAAAAACGTTAAGCGATAAATCGCCCGCCATACAATATGAATAGAAGGTGGGATCATACAGATAACGCCCAGAACAACCAGAGTTAATTGCCCCGTGTAGGTACCTAACCACTGCGGAGAAGTGATATATTGATTGATATATAAGTATGCAACCACTAATAAAATAATCCCCACGATCTCTATGATTATGATGGGTTTTGGCATATCAGACAGTGATTTCATATCCCGTTTAGAAGGCTTTTCCATATTTTCTCCGCTAAATGCTGTATCGCAGTCCTATCTCATTATTCGGCAAATTGGTATAATTTATCACACTAAAAGGCAATAACTGTTTTTGTTTAGCCTAATAAAAGGGCATAGTATCAACCAATAAAGACTATTATGCCTGAATTTTATTTCCTCAATAAGGAGTGTCGTATGTTTGTTGTTATTTTTGGTCGTCCGGGTTGCCCATATTGTGTACGTGCTAAACAACTGGCTGAAACTCTGTCTGAAAAACGTGACGATTTTGATTTCCGCTATGTAGATATTCAAGCTGAAGGAATTACAAAAGCTGATTTATCTAAAACCGTCGGTAAAGAAGTTGAAACTGTGCCACAAATTTTCATTGATGAGAAACACATTGGTGGTTGCACAGATTTTGAAGCTTATGCTAAAGAAAATTTAGGCATATACAACTAATTAAAAAAGCGCTAAAACAGCTTAACTTTCAATATGTTTTAGCGCTTTTCCCTTTTTATTTTACTCATTATCTCTTTATATTCCCCTCTTTCCAAAAAATAATCCTACTTTTTTTCATTAGTCAGCGAACTTTCTATCTAACCTGGAGTCTGAATTAGTGCCACTGCTTTTCTTTGATGTCCCCAAATATTGAGGAGCCCGATAGTTTCAACCCCTTTGGTGAAATAACTGTCGGGTTTTTTATTGCCTGCAATCTAATAACACTCGCCTTGCAATGTCACAATAATACGACGACGGCCACCACGATCACGATGTTCCCCAAGATAAATCCCCTGCCAAGTTCCTAAATTAAGTTCACCTTGACTAATAGGGATCGTGACGCTTTGCCCAAGTAAACTACTTTTTATATGGGCTGGCATATCATCACTACCTTCATAAGTGTGAAGATAGTAATCTTCATCCTCTTTAACACTTTGATTAAAGAAACTTTCAAAGTCACTTCGTACTGTCGGGTCGGCATTTTCATTAATCGTTAATGAAGCTGATGTATGTTGAATAAAAAAATGAGCTATTCCAATTTTATATTGTCTTAGTTCGGATAATTCTTGAATCAATGCCTGTGTAATTAAGTGGAACCCTCTCGGCCTTGCGTTGAGTATGATGTTTTTTTGGAGCCACATTTTTATACCTCGTTGAAAATAAGAAAAAAGAACAATGCGAGAGCGATACCATAAGCGAAATACTCTTTTTAAGAGTGCTTTAGCTCAGTTAAATCTAAAACTGACAATTCTTTAAAAAAAGCACAATTAAATAAGAAAAAAACACTTTACCCTTATTACTCCCTCATTTACCCTTAAAAACTTGCGTATTATGTATCATAAACATCGCTTATCAGCACGACATGTATGGAGCCTACTTTGCTGGAACAATTTAATTTAGCCGTATTTTCAATGATGAATGCAACACCTGCGGCATCTCCTTTCGAAATCGGTATGGCGATAATTATTGCTAAGTACCTTGTCTATCTTTTTCCTTTATCTTTAGTGTCCTATTGGTTGTGGGGTAATGAAAAACATCTTAGCCAGCAAAGAACATTAGCCTGCAAAGCCGCAGTATCTTTAGCTATTGCATTGTCTATCTCTTGGTTAATTGGTGCAATTGCTCCGCATGAGCGTCCTTTCGCTGCTAATATTGGTCATAACTTCCTTGATCATGATGCAACACCTTCATTCCCTAGCAACCACGGTACGTTTGTTTTTACCATTGCATTAGCTTATCTGTTTTGGCATAACAGTAAACGTATTGGTTATATCATGCTAGGTTTAGGACTAGCGATTGCTTGGGCTCGTATTTACCTTGGTGTGCATTGGCCAATCGATATGATAGGTGCCTTTATTGTGGCTTTGCTTTCTTGTGGCTTAAGTCAGATGTTCTGGTCTAAGGGCGGAGATATACTCCAAAAATGGGTACAACAGCTTTATCAGCTCTGTTTTGCTTATCCCATTCGTAAAGGTTGGACAAAAGCCTAACCTTTCTTACATTGAAAAAGACCATATTTATTGTGGTCTTTTTTATATTTAACTTAAGTCAATCCCCACGTTGATATATTAATATATAAATAAAAATATCCTCTATTATTATATTATTTGTCCAAAAATAAATATGTTGTTATTTTAATCAAAATGAAGTTTTTATATTCGTTATATAGTAATGTATCAGACTCATTTATTAACAAATTTATTGTCGTAATAATAAACAATATTCTACTTATGATTGAATTGTTGTTATATTTATTTCATAGAATAAAGAAAAATCATTAATAAATAATCGTATTCCCTTATTTTTATATTCTTTTGTCTACTTTTATACATAAATAAAAGAAAATAATTAATTCATATATATCAACAACATGCAAGGTTAATGTAATGTTTTAATTGTGAATAAAAATAACCAGATTGATTTAAATCATTTATTTTAGAAGAAATAAAAAAGCCTAAATTTAATCATTAACATATGAATATTTAGATATTTGGCTTTATTTTCAATTCCGATTAAAAATGGAAAAGTATTTCAAAATGTTTTAAAACCCCCTCTAAAAACACAAAATATAAAAAATGTTACATTTTTAGGTTTTTCAGTTATATTTAGCATTTGAGATGGTGATCACGGTAGTTTATCCTGAAAAACACTATATTCTGCACCTCTTAAGTCTGGATATAAACTTATTGAATATTTTTTCAAATTTTAGAAGAGTCTAATTCTTTTGAAATTTAAAGATTTTAGTATGTGGTAATTGAAGATATTGAGATAACACCAGGTACTCAATGCACTCATTTATTCATAATTAAATTTATGTCGTGATTGTTTCTGATAAGAAATAAAATCACGCTCTTATTTTTATTCATTATTTTTTTTACCGCGTTATTTCGGAGAGTATTATGGATACAACCAAAGCTGGTTCTATCGCATCGGGTAACACCCAAGGTGATTACAAAACATGGCGTAAATCAGATACTGTATGGATGTTAGGTTTATATGGTACGGCTATCGGTGCTGGCGTTCTATTTTTACCTATCAACGCAGGGATCGGTGGTTTAATTCCTTTGTTGATCATGTTAGTGCTTGCATTTCCAATGACCTTCTTTGCACACCGTGGTATGTGCCGCTTTGTGTTATCAGGTAAAAACCCAGGTGAAGATATCACTGAAGTTGTTGAAGAACACTTTGGTAAAACAGCAGGTAAACTGATTACTCTGCTCTATTTCTTTGCTATTTATCCTATTTTATTGGTTTATAGTGTTGCTATCACCAATACAGTAGAAAGCTTTATTGTGAACCAAATGCACATGTCTGCACCACCTCGTGCAATTTTATCACTGATACTGATCATCGGTATCATGTCGATCATTCGCTTTGGTGAACAAGCTATCGTTAAAGCAATGAGCGTGTTAGTGTTCCCATTTGTCGTTGTCCTGATGATCTTGGCACTGTATCTGATCCCAGAGTGGAATGGTGCGGTTCTTGATACTCTCTCTTTTGATCACGCAACAACATCAGGTATGGGCCAAGGCCTATTAGTAACTCTATGGTTAGCTATTCCTGTAATGGTGTTCTCTTTTAACCACTCTCCTATCATCTCTGCGTTTGCTGTTGCAAAACGTGAAGAATATGGCGAAAACGCTGAGAAAAAATGTTCACGCATTTTAGCTTATGCGCACATCATGATGGTTATCACTGTAATGTTCTTCGTGTTTAGCTGTGTGTTTAGCTTAACACCAGAAAACTTAGCAGAAGCAAAAGCACAGAACATCAGTATCCTGTCTTACCTTGCTAACCATTTTGAAGCACCAGTTATCGCTTATATTGCTCCATTTATTGCTTTCGTTGCGATTACTAAATCTTTCTTAGGTCACTACTTAGGTGCTCGTGAAGGTTTCAACGGTTTAATCATCAAATCACTGCGTGAAAAAGGTAAAACAATCGAAAAAGATCGTTTAAACAAAATCACTGCACTGTTTATGCTGGTTACAACGTGGATCGTGGCAACGTTAAACCCAAGCATTTTAGGTATGATTGAAACATTAGGTGGTCCAATTATCGCAATGTTACTGTTCCTGATGCCTATGTATGCAATCCGTAAAGTACCAGCAATGAAGAAATACGAAGGCCATATCAGCAACGTATTCGTTGTAATCATGGGTCTTATCGCAATCTCAGCAGTTTTCTATAGCTTAATTAACTCTTTCGTGGGCTAATAAGGCATCTAATGGCTACTTTCATAAAAGGAAGTAGCCATTACAGATTTAGACTTCAAAACTGACACTTATCACTCTAATAATCACACAGTTGCGCCTTTAAATTAATTAGGGAGGCGAATATTATGGTTAGCGTCTTTGATATTTTTAAAATCGGTATCGGTCCTTCAAGTTCACACACTGTAGGCCCAATGAAAGCAGGTAAAGAATTCGTTGATATCCTTGCTGAAAAAAATCTACTTTCTTCTGTTTCCCGCGTTATCGTTGATGTTTATGGCTCTTTATCTTTAACGGGTAAAGGTCACGCAACTGATATTGCTATTATTATGGGATTAGCAGGAAATTTACCCGATACTGTCGATATAGATTCTATTACCCCATTTATAAAACAAGTAGAAGCAACAGGCCGCTTAATGCTAGCAAATGGCATTAAAGAAGTGGATTTCCCTGTTGATGGTGGTATGAATTTTCATAAAAGCAATTTACCCCTCCATGAGAATGGTATGACCATCACCGCTTATAATGGTGAACAGGTTCTATTGAAAAAAACCTATTATTCTATTGGTGGTGGTTTTATTGTTGATGAAGAGCATTTTGGTCAACCTGAAGAAAATACGGTTCAAGTCCCTTATCCTTATCAATATGCGGCTGATTTACGTCGTCATTGTAAAGAAACAGGTCTCTCTTTATCTGCATTAGTGATGCAAAACGAATTAGCATTGCGTAGCAAAGAAGAAATTTCGGCTCATTTAGCTGCAGTTTGGGAAGTAATGAAGTCTGGTATTGAGCGAGGTGTAAATACCGAAGGCTTATTACCAGGGCCATTACGTGTACCACGCCGTGCTTCTGCATTACGTCGTATGTTAGTAACAGAAGATAAAACTACAACCGATCCTATGACTGTTGTTGACTGGATCAATATGTTCGCCCTTGCCGTCAATGAAGAAAATGCGGCTGGTGGACGTGTTGTAACAGCACCGACAAACGGAGCATGTGGCATTATCCCTGCGGTACTTTCTTACTACGATAAATTCATTCGTCCTGTAAATGAAAATTCTTATACTCGCTTTTTCTTAGTCGCAGGTGTTATTGGTTCTCTTTACAAAATGAATGCATCTATCTCGGGTGCTGAAGTGGGTTGCCAAGGCGAAGTGGGTGTTGCTTGTTCAATGGCGGCTGGTGCATTAACTGAGCTTTTAGGCGGTAGCCCAGAGCAAGTTTGTATTGCAGCGGAAATTGCAATGGAGCATAACTTAGGGCTTACCTGCGACCCAGTTGCAGGACAAGTACAAGTTCCTTGTATTGAACGTAATGCTATCGCAGCCGTACAAGCAGTAAACTCATCTCGTATGGCGTTACGTCGTGTCAGCGACCCTCGTATTTGTTTAGATAAAGTCATTGAAACAATGTACGAAACCGGTAAAGACATTAATGCTAAATATCGTGAAACTTCTCAAGGTGGATTAGCGATTAAAATTTCTTGTGACTAAACCTGAGAGTCCAAAATACAGATATTTATAATGGGTAAGGCGCTGATATCAGCGCCTTTTTTATTATCTAAAATCAAGAATGATGCTCTTCCCTTTGAATAACTTTTTTGGATGAGATTAAATTATCATCCTTAGTTAAAATACGTGTAGAAGAAAACTCAATATTGAAAACAGAAATATCACTCAATATAAGTAGCAAAATGTCAAAGATAGGAGTCTGTTACAAAAATTATTTAAAGGGTGTGACGATAAACACGTTATCGAATAGAAAATAATTACAACTTAATCAATCTATTGGCCTTATTTAGATCCTTGGCTACAGTTGATGAGTAAAGATCACTAGAGACATCAAAAGCGGGATAAAAAAGAGAACTAAAATGAAATCAGATATTCAAATCTCCCAAGAAGCACACCTCTTACCAATTCAAGACATTGCTAAAAATTTAAATATTGATCAAGACGATATCGAGTTTTATGGCAAATACAAAGCTAAATTTAGCCACAGCATTTGGCCTAAAGTTGCTACAAAAAAAACAGGAAAACTGGTTTTAGTCACCGCAATTAATCCTACCCCTGCAGGTGAAGGTAAAACAACCGTCACCGTTGGATTAGGGCAAGCCCTTAACCATATTGGAAAAAGTGCCATTATCGCATTACGCGAACCCTCATTAGGCCCTTGCTTTGGCATTAAAGGGGGAGCTGCTGGGGGGGGTTATTCTCAAGTTGTGCCAATGGAAGATCTTAATCTTCATTTTACTGGCGATTTTCATGCGATTACATCAGCAAACAACTTACTGGCCGCCATGCTTGATAACTCCATTTATCAAGGTAATCCTTTAAATATCGATCCTAAGAAAATCGTGTTTAAACGTTGTATGGATATGAACGATCGCGCTTTACGAAATATTGTTGTGGGATTGGGTGGCGAAAAAGACGGTATCACAAGAGAAGATAACTTTGTTATTACTGTTGCTTCTGAAATTATGTCAATCCTATGTTTAGCTGAGGATATTCAAGACTTAAAACAAAGACTTTCTCAGATCATTGTTGCTTATTCTTACAATGGTGCCCCTATCACTGCTAACGATTTACAAGCTGTTGGCGCAATGGCCAGTTTGTTAAAAGATGCTATTAACCCTAATCTAGTGCAGACACTCGAAAATACGCCAGCAATTATTCATGGTGGCCCATTCGCTAATATTGCCCATGGTTGTAATAGTGTGAGAGCAACAAAATTGGCTCTTCAACTTGCTGATATCACTATTACAGAAGCGGGTTTTGGTGCTGATTTAGGTGCTGAAAAATTCTTTGATATAAAATGCAGAATAAGTGGATTACACCCAGATTGTGCAGTGATTGTTGTGACTACAAAAGCACTAAAATATAACGGTGGCTTAGGTAAAGGCGAATGGAATAATGAGGATTTAGTTGCGCTTGAAAAAGGTATTGTCAATCTAGAAAAACATATTGAAAACCTTAAAAAATATGGCTTACCTGTGATTGTTTCACTTAATGCCTATGTTACCGATAGTATTGCAGAACATCAGTTTATCGAGCAATTTTGTCTAGATAGGGATTGTCGATTTGCAATTACAAAAGTGTGGGAAAAAGGGGGCGCAGGCGGTATTGAATTAGCGAATCAAGTCATGGATACACTTGAAAATGAACATAGTCAATTCCAATTAATTTATCCTGATAATGCCTCACTTAGTGAAAAAATTAATACTGTCGCAAAAGAGATCTATGGAGCAAATGGTGTGACCTATAGCCAACATGCTCGCAAAATGTTGGAACAAATAGAAAATATGGGTTTCGGTCATTTCCCCGTATGTATGGCAAAAACACAATATTCTCTCTCGGATAATCCCGCTTTATTAGGTCGCCCTACTGATTTTTCGATAAATGTGCGCGAAGTGTATGTTTCTGCTGGTGCTGGCTTTGTTGTCGCACTGACAGGCTCTATCACCACTATGCCTGGACTACCGAAAACGCCAGCAGCCATTGCCGTAGATGTTGATAATCAAGGGAAAATTGATGGACTTATTTAAGTCTCTTGACCCGTCCTAAATAAGGTTGACACTTTTCCAATCTGAAATTGGAGAATGTAATGAAACCAATCACTAAACGGACTCAACGCGATTATTCTCTCGCTTTTAAATTACAGCTTGTTGACCAAGTTGAAAAAGGCGAAATAACCTATAAACAAGCCCAAGATCACTATGGTATACAAGGATGCTCTACTGTTTTAGTTTGGCTTCGTAAGCATGGTAGGTTAGATTGGTCAAACGGTACCCCTGATACTTTTTATAGAGGTTCAGCTATGACCCAATCTTCTAAACAACAAACGCCGGAACAACGCATTAAGATCCTTGAAAAGGAACTTGAAGAAGCTCGGCTTAAATCCGATTTTTTCGAAGCTGTGGTTAAAGTCATGGATAGAGACTTTGGAGTTCGTTTGTCAAAAAAGCGCAAAGCCGAGTTATTAAAGAAAAAACGGTTAAAAACCTCACCGTAACAATTGCTTGCCGTTTTATGCAGATCAGCCGACAGGCTTATTACAAGAGGCTGGATAGAACTGAGGAACGAAAGAAAGCAGATTCGGCCATTATTGATGTTGTTAAATCTGAACGAGTCTTACAACCTCGACTGGGTGGGCGTAAATTACATTTTATTTTAAAGCAAAAACAGATGGTTATTGGTCGTGATCGGCTATTTTCTTTATTGAAAGAACATCAGTTACTGGTGCCTAATAAACGGGCTTATCATCGAACAACCTTAAGCCATCATCGTTTT
>NZ_JAABLX010000021.1:0-10713 GCF_009915245.1 Proteus sp. G2669
GATTAAACCGCCGACAATCCCAGAAGTTAATGTTGCCCATGCACTTATATTCTGCTTTTCAGTTTCGGTGAGTTCTTCGGGGGTTTTACCATAAAGTGAGTGCGATAAAATACCCACTGTTTCCCCTGTCATTGCGCCAGAAGCTTGTACTACTGCATTCTCGCCTTTTGCCAATGCAAGGCCTGCATTCAGTAAGCCGTGCGCTATCGTGCGCTGAATATCACTTTCAACACTATTACCTTGAATTTGGTTTTTCACTTCGTTAGCAAGATAAGGCGCGGAACCATTAGCAATCGCGGTAACAATATTGTTGCCCATGACACCTTGCGTAAATGCGGTGATGGCTTGGATTGCGCGGGTGTATTTACCGCCCGTACCAAAGTCAGATTGGTTGGTATAATCCTGTAAGGCTTGCTGGAAGAGGTGATTTTGAATATCACGCTCAGTAACGTTATCGTTAGTTTCTGAAAGGGCTTGATAGAGATTGTCGTAAGCGGTATCAGAAAGATTATCGAGTTTTGAATCAGCTTTCGCTTGGTTCGTACCACGAATAGTATCAACCGTGGTGGCTAAGTCGATAACCTGCGCCCCAATTTCGCCCACCAACTGTTGTTTTTGTTGGCGATTTTGCTCTTTTTCTTTATCGAAGATTTTATTTAACGTGCTGTGAGCATTATCGGTATCTTGGCTTAATTGTGCGATATCTTGCTGTTGATTATCGCTATCACGCACTGTCCATGTCCCTTGTGATACCGCAGATTGAGTGGTGTTTTCAACGCTGTCACTATGGTTTCCTGCCATGGCTAACGCATGGCCCATATTCGCCAGCATATTCCCTTCAACGCCACCTGAAGTACTTACACCACCAGATTGATGCTCAACTTTATATTCTGCGTAATTATGGATATCACTAAAGCCTAATGTACCTGTATCTAACTGATTATTTTTTGCATCGGCTTTACTGCTGATCACCGCACCATCAAGTTGGGTATGTTTACCCACGGTAAGATCAAATCCTTGATTGCCTGCAAATAAGCCGGTTTGTTCTTCCACTGAACGGTATTTACTGTCCATTTTATCGCGACTAAACGAGATATTGGCTGAACCTCCCGGTGTGCCCATCACATTGACACTACCACCCACACTTTCGCTCGATTGCTTCGATTTGTAGTCATCAATGGATTGCTGGCTTTCAAGGTGTAAATCCCCACCCACTTTCGCAATAACTTTATCACCTTGAGCTTGTGCGCCTTTTAGGGTTGTATCTTGACCACTTTGTAAGGTAAGAGTTTGCCCTGCATTTAGCGTCGTATTGATATAATAAGTATGATCGCCCTCTTCAAATCCCTTACCTCGGCTACCATTGGCATTAATGTTAACGCCAACACCGCCAGAGCCTACCGTTACACCAACGCCAACAGAAGCACTTTTACTTTCGTTTTTGCTGTCTGTTGTTTCTTGGTTTTGTGCTGACTGTAAAGTGATATCACGGGTAGCAATCAACGAGAGATCGTTGCCAGCTTGCAGTTCACTGCCCGTAACAGTGATATCACCTGTTTCTTTCCCTGTTGCGGTGATAGAGAGGCTTTCACCTGCACTTAAACTACTGCCTTGAGCAATATTTCGTTGGTGTATGGTTTCTGATTCAGACGAGCTTTTACCATAAGAAACATTAGCACCAATTAACGTTGTGCTTTCATTATCTGTACCTGATTGCGCATTATCTAACGCCACCGCTCCCACCGCTTGAGCACCCGAAAGCCCTGCTTTGATGCTTTGTAAGGTACTAATTTGGCTATCGTCGGCTTCTTTGGCGGCTTTGTATCCCGCAATAGCGCCATTAATGGCACTTCCTGCCGTACCGCTTAGGGCAACCGTCACACCACTTTGTTTACTTTTAGTTCGACTTAATTCGGTATAGCTATTTTCAGAAGAAGAAATATCAACAGAATCCCCAGTAAGAGATATCTCCTTTTTGGCAATCATTTCACTGCCGTCTATAGTGAGAGCATCACCCGAATTTATGTGAATATTACCTTCAGTACTGCCGATTACACTGCCTTTATAGGTAATCGCATCACTGTTATTCAGCTGTTCAAAAGTTGACTTTCCGACGGTAAAACCAATACCGCCAGTACCGCCAATCCCTGATTTTTTGATCTTTTCTTCATAAGATTGGAACTCTAATTCTTGTGCCGTTGTTAGTGATAATTGATTACCAGCATCCAGATTAATATCTTGTGTTGCTATAATTTCACTGCCTTGTGCCGTTAAATTATTGCCTGCAGAAACCGAAATTTCATTCCCTTTTAATAGAGAGCCTGTTGCCTGTTTATTATGAATTTCAGCATGCGTAGTGCGTGTTTCCGATGAACCAAACGATTTGTCTTTTGTGACACCATGGGCAATTTGATCAATTGAGGAGTAACCACTATTTAGCGAAATATCATTACCTGCATGTAATCCTAACAGTCCCGTGGCTTGAATATCTGTTGCCGTAAGATGAATATCCTCACCTGATTGCAATGTAATATCGCCAGCATAAAGACGAGAGCCTATCTCTTCTTGCGTGGTTTTATGCAGATAATTTTTACTATCCCAATCTATATTTTCTTGGCGAACCGTATTGATAGTTCCTAACTCAATATTTTCACCTGCATTTAATAAAACTCGGCTATTACCACCGGCTAAAATATCTGTTGCCGTCAGTTCTAAGTTACGTGTTGCTTTTAATACAATTTCACCATCAGGCTCAGTTAAATAAATGGCAGCGCCACGATTTATCCATTGATTAGTCTCGTCACCCTTTGTTGTCGCAGTACTAATAAGAGAATCACCGGCTTGCAAATTAACGCGACTCTGCCCTGCAATTTGGCCGCCCTCATTTTTAATATCATGCAACGCTGTTAAATCAACCGTCTTTCCTTTTATAAGACCTTGGTTTATTAAATTATCTGTTGATGCTTGTAATCCATTTTTACTTAAAATAGTACCTTGGTTTTTCAGCTCTGGAATATTATTTAAAATAACTTCACTACCTGAAAGCAATGCGCCACTATTTTGCAAATCACCAGGTAATACTCTGGCATAAACTTGTGGCACCAACACTTTTTCAACAGAACCATTAGGTAAAGTGATTTCCCTGCTGGTTAATAGCACCATATCAGCCGTGATCATTGCCATTTGTTCTGGTGTTAGTGTTACACCCGGTTTAATACCAAACTCTTCACTAAAACGAATACCTGCATCCATCAATGCATGATATTGCTGCTCATTATCATTATGCCCATCTAAATATTGATTACCCGTTAATTGAATAATTTGATCGCGTACTATGCGTTGTTCATAGAAACCATCACCAATACGTTTATGTGTGTTATTGTGATCAACCGATAATGCATTCTGCATATAATCTGAGCTTAACCACTCTCTTTTATTGGTAAAACGAGAGTCTGTTTCAACAATATATTGACTATCCGTTCCTTTATTTAAGTTAAATAAACGATTCTCAGGTAATTTCAATATTGGCGCTACTGTTTGAATATTAACCTCAATAGTTTTATTTTCGGTTGGTTTATCCAATTGAGGTACTGTAATAATTTTACCAATAGGTTGTTGCACTAAAGGCTGTTTATCTACATATTTTATTTCAGGTAGGGTTAAATTTGGCTGATTAATTTCAGTCTGTTTAATTTCAATAATAGATGCTTCATCAC
The DNA here is from genome assembly GCF_009915245.1 of Proteus sp. G2669. NCBI lineage: Bacteria > Pseudomonadati > Pseudomonadota > Gammaproteobacteria > Enterobacterales > Morganellaceae > Proteus > Proteus sp. G2669. Next base: position 3,717 of record NZ_JAABLX010000021.1, read on the forward strand.
CTAGTTTTAAAACTTTATTTTCAGCCGTTTTTTGCTCAATCGTTTCATCAAGTTTTTGGGTCTCGATCTGCCCTGATAAGATAAAATCATTTTGATCAGTTAATAAATTATCTTTATGTTGTGTTAACGACAATTCATTAGCTAATTTTTCGGTGCCTTTATCTAAGGTAATAGAAGCAATATTTTCAGTATGAACATCAATACTCTTTTCTTTAATATTTAAAAGACCAAATTTTGGCTTAGCCGATATAATAACTTCATCAGTTTTACTTGCTTCTGGACGTTTATCTGACGTTTGATTACTGTTTTCTTTATATTCTAATAAGCCCAATGGCAAATCAGTAACCACCTCAAATGGCCCATAATGAGTACTTGAAGTCGAACTACTTTTTTTCTTACGTCCAGCTTTACGCTTACCTGGGCGTTTATGCTTTATTGCTGTACCTTCATGGTATTCAATATGTTGTCCAGCTGTTTCCTGATTATTAATATGCATTCCATCAATAATCAGTTTTCCACCTGCAATAATATGACTATCTACATTGTTTAAATTATCACCTTTTAGTGTAATATCTTTACCCGCTAATATTAATGCAGGATCACGGTGTAATAATTTAGATTCTTCTGTAATGATATTATATTTAAATTCATAAAAATCTTTATATTGTCTACCATTAATATTTAATAAATGTTCACGAGTGTTTATGTTGTACCAAATTTTTTCATCATCAGCGTCAAATTTATCACTACTGTAATCAACACCAAATTGATACATTGGAATTTCAGACACTTTTTCAGGATCACTTATTTTTAAATAGAGATCACGATTATTAATTTCTGAAACATGAGCAAATAAATTCCCATTTGCTTCAATTGATGCACTTTCATTATTAAGGACATCAGCAGCGATACTTTCTGACAGATTTTGGGTATCAAAACCCGCAATTGCCATATCATCGCCACTATAAATCAGGGCATGATTACGATTATTTATCTTATTACTGAAAAGCTGTAAATTTTCACGAGATGCTAATACGGGCGCAATCTCATCAAGTTTCGCACTATTATCAAATTGCTGACTTTTTATATAAATATTATCGCCATATATACGACCACCAACTTGGTTATAGATTGTCGTTGCAACTAAGGAAAGATTTCCCCCGAAGGCATCAATCAATCCTGTATTGTGCAGATTATCTGATACTGTAATCGCCAGATTTTTAGCACTCACTTCACCATTACGTTTTTCATACTCATCAACACTTCTTGCAATACGCGCTGTAACGATCTCATTATTTTTTACAGGTTCATAATTAGTGAAGCTCGTTGCTTGCAGTGAAAGTTGCTCACCTGCATAAATAAATCCACGATTATCAATTTCTTGTTCTGAAGAAAATATTAATGAATCTTGAGCTTTAATTGTGGCATTTTCATCTAATACAAAAGCATTCTTGAGCTGAATTTCACTTTTACCTGCCGAGATAACGTCACCATCACCTGTTAAATTTTCAGCCCATAAACGAAGCTGTGCCGTTGCAGCTAACAGCCCTTTTTTATTATCAATGGCTAAGTTATTTTTTGGTGATCCACCTATAGTTAATTCATTTGCGGAAATCAAACCACTTTGATTATTTAGTTTTTCCGCTGGTATTAATTTTAATAATTCACTCGCCTGAATAACACCTTGATGGTTAAGAAGTTCATTAGTTGAAATATGAATATTACTTGCCTTTAATCCTAATTCATCATTTTGAGTTTGTTGGTTATCTAGTTTCTGAGCATTGATGACTAATAAGCCTTGAGATTGAACTTGTCCTAATTGGTTATTAAAATCTTGCTCCAACGTAATATTTGTATTATTTCCGCTAACAATACTTCCGTCTTTATTATTTACACTACTTCCTTGAATAATAATATCTTTTTTGGATAATAACGTTCCTTGTTGATTATCTAATGCTTGTTGATTTAATTGAATATTTAGCTCTTCAATGGCTTGAATATAGCCTTTTTGATTATTTAAAGTACCAACATTTAATTGTGTTTCCGTACCACTAATGATGCTACCTTTAGTATTGATTAGTGTTTTTTTATTGGTATTTATTGATAACTGATTATCGGACTGTAATAATCCTTCTGTATTATCTAATTTTTGAGCATTAACGTTTAAAGTCGATTTTGCATATAACGTACCTTGATTATTCTGTAAATCAGCACTATTAATCGTTACTGTATTATTTGCAGTAATGCTACCGTATTGATTATCTAATATTCCACTTTTTAGCCAAATATTATCAGAAGAAACTAAATTGCCTTCACGATTATTGAATAAAAAATCACCATGATTTATTTTTAATAAACCCAAAGATGATATTTTCCCTTGGAAATTATTTAGTTGGGGAGTTGTTAAATCTGTTTTTCCTCCAACAGTAACTAATCCCTGTTGGTTATTAATTTTTTCAAGGCTAGTTAGATCTAAATTTCCTACTACTGAAATTAATCCTTCCTGATTATTAAGTTGTTTAACTTTCAGGTTAAGATCATCTTTAGCAACAATACCTGCAGTCGCTTTATTTTCAGTATTATTTAATTCGCCATCAGCATAAATTGTTAATGCTTTTTCCGCATAAATCAGACCTTGATTATTATTAACATCTTTTGTTTGTAATTTCAGCTTATCACTATTACTTGCAATAGTGCCTTTTGTGTTATCGAGTTGTTTTGCTGTAATATCAGCATATTGATTAGAAGCAATCTTTCCAAAGTGATTAATCAAATCACCACTATTTATAACCAGTTTAGCTAATGTACTTATTGTTCCATTTTGATTATTAATTTTTTGTTGTTGTGCTTTAATGATTAAGTCATTTTTCGCAGTAATTACACCTTTCTTGTTTTCAATTTCTGCTGTGGTCAGATTTAACTTACCATATTGACTACCAAGTTGTGCTTGGTTATTAATCAATTTACCACTTGTGATATTAACGTTATCGTCCGAAACTAATCGTCCTTGAGTATTAATTATATTACCCGTTTTTAGTATCAACGGACCTTTACTAATAATGCCTTTAGTCAAAGTTTGGCTGTTATCTAATTGATTATTTTGAGTATCTAACGAGAAAGAGCCTGCCGAATAAAGTGTCCCTTTTTGATTGTTTAGTGCTTGTGTTACTAATTTAAGGCCATTAGATTGACTGGCAATTTCACCATTTTGATTATTCAATCCAAGGCTATTAAGTAATAGTGATTTTGCAGAAAATAGATATCCAGATTGATTATTTAATTTTCCTGTAAATAAATTAAGTGTGCCTTGGCTAATCACTCCAGCATTAGATAAAGTGTTACTATTATCAAATTCATTATCTTGAGTATTAATAGTTAGATTATTATTAGCACTAATTAATCCATTTTGATTATTAATAGCTAGACTTTCAATAGAAACACTCTCTTGTAGGCTCCCAATTTTCCCTTTTTTGTTGTTAATATCTTGAGTAAAAAGAGATTGTTTTGTCGTCGATATTACTTTTCCATCTTCATTAATAAGATCACCTACATGGATCGTTAACTCTCCTTTGCTAACAATACCGCCACTCTCTTTTGTGTGACTATTATCAAGATGTTGATCATGGGTGTTAATTTCTACATTATTTATTCCCGTGATTAAACCTGAATTATTAATTACTTCACCACTATTGATAGTGATATTGTCAGACTGGCTAACTATTACACCCTGCTGATTATCTATTTTCTGTTTGTGGGTATTAATATCTAATAAGGAAAAAGCACTTATTAATCCTGAAGAATTGAATAATGATTGGCTATCTACTATTAATTTTCCAGCTTGGCTTGCTATTGTACCTTGCTGATTATTAATTTCATTAAAAGTTAGTTGATTGTCTTTTTTGGCGATCAAACGCCCCTGTTGGTTATCAAAATTTTTCGCTGTAATTTCAATGTTACCATGGCTAATAATACCTAGATCATCAACTGTTTCATTATTACTGAGTGACTCTTTTAGTATTATTTTGAGTTCTTCTGATGCGTAAACTAATCCTTTGTTATTATTAAGCTGATTTCCTGTTAAGGTTAGATTATTTTGTAGACTAGCAAGTTTTCCTTGTTCATTATTTAATATATTAAAAGTTATCTTTACTAAGCCTTCAGCACTTAAGTTACCTTGCACATTAAAAATATTACCTGCATTTAATAATAAATTTCCTTTAGTCAAGATCCCCTTGTTATTCTTAGTATCGCTGTTATCAATATCATGACCTTGAGTATTAACAAGCATATTCTTAAGAGAATAAATTAACCCAGATACATTATTTATAGCCGTTGAGTCTACTGTTAACAGACCATTATCAGCAGATATAATTCCATTATTATTAATTATTTTTTGCTGATGAGTATTAATATTCAGGTCAGTTTTAGCAATTAAATGACCTTTTTCATTATTTAATTCACCACTTTTTAAGATAATATTCTTTTGACTAACAATACCACCACTTTGGCTAGTATCAGTATTATTAATACCATATTTATTTGTATCTAATGCTAAAGTATCTTGTGCTGAAATAACGCCATAACGATTATCAATTTGATAGGTATTTAGTGTTACTGATGATTTTTCACTCCCTAAACGCCCTTTGTAGTTAATTAAATCACCCTTTGATAAAAGACTAACATTATTTTTCCCAATAACTTGACCTAATGTATTATTAAATTGTCCACTATTTTCGATCCTAACACTATCACGTCCTTCTATTTTTCCTTCTGTATTATCTATATTATTATCGGAAGTTACTGTGATAGTTTTATTTGAGGAAATCTGCCCTTGAGTATTATTTAGGCTTTTTGTCGTGATATCTAAAGAATGAATACTGGATATTTGACCTTTTTGGTTATTTAAATCTCCATTACTCGTGATATTAATTGCATTCTTACCAACTAATTTACCTTTAGTATTATCTATTTCACCACTTTCAATCGTAAGGTTATGCTTGCTAAAAATTTGGCTACTACTTTGTTGGCTTTGATTACTTAAATTTTCACCTTGTGTATTAATATTAATATCATAAGCACTGATTGAGCCATCATCATTATTTATTGCTTTACTAGTAATAGATAAATTATTATTTAGACTACCCAAAATTCCTTGTTGATTAATCAGATCATTGCTTTCTAATATTAATTTGTCACCAGAAACAATACGTCCTTTAGTGCTATCGATATTTCCACTTTTAATCGTTAATAAACCATGTGTTTCAATACCTTGGTCATTTTCTTTCGTGAAACGATTAGTCAATTTATCACTTAACGTTAATAGTAAATTTTTAGAAGAAAAGAGATGACCTTGAGTATTATCTAACGATAATCCTTTAAGTGTTAAACTCGATAATTCACTAACAATTTTACCTGTATTATTTTTTACAGCTTGGGTAGTTAAGTTTATTGCTTGCTTAGCAAGCATTTGCCCTTGTTGATTATCAAGCTCACCACTTTCTAGTGTTAACTTCCCTTGACTAACAATACCACCACTCTTTTTTGTTTCACGATTATTGATTATTTGCTGATGGCTATTAATTGTTAAATCTTTACCTGTAATAATTAACCCTTGTTGATTATTAATTTCACCCGTTTTTAAATCTGCAGCTTCAGTTAAACTTATTTTCCCGAATTGGTTAATCAAGGTAAATTTACCTGTATTCAGATCTAACGTTTTTCCATCAATAATACCTTGTCCGTTATCTAGCCCTTCTGTTGTTAACAATACGGTTTTTCCGCCAATATTACCTTTATGGTTATCTAAAACACCCGTATTTAATTGTAGTTTTTGACTAGCCTGAATACCTTGATTATCTTGTGTATCCTGATTAATAAACTTTTGTTTATTAGTATTTATTGTAATATTTAATGCGTGTATTAATCCTGAAGTATTATTCCAGCCTTGAGTTTCAGCAGTAAAATTCGCCTTAGTTGCTATTTGCCCTTTTAGGTTATTGACTGTTTTGGCTTGTATGTCAATGGTTTTGCTGGCATTAATAACACCTTGAATATTATTGATATTTCCTGTTAGTAAATTTAATGCAATACGGCTAATTATACCGCCTGAATGCTGGGTATTTTGATTATTTAATGTATATCCTTTGGTATCAATCCACATGTTACTTTCAGATTGGATACTGCCTTCACTATTATCGATACCTTTTGCTGTAAAATGGAGCGTATCTTGAGCGAGAATAATACCTTTTTTATTATTAGTGACCCGTCCTAAATAAGGTTGACACTTTTCCAATCTGAAATTGGAGAATGTAATGAAACCAATCACTAAACGGACTCAACGCGATTATTCTCTCGCTTTTAAATTACAGCTTGTTGACCAAGTTGAAAAAGGCGAAATAACCTATAAACAAGCCCAAGATCACTATGGTATACAAGGATGCTCTACTGTTTTAGTTTGGCTTCGTAAGCATGGTAGGTTAGATTGGTCAAACGGTACCCCTGATACTTTTTATAGAGGTTCAGCTATGACCCAATCTTCTAAACAACAAACGCCGGAACAACGCATTAAGATCCTTGAAAAGGAACTTGAAGAAGCTCGGCTTAAATCCGATTTTTTCGAAGCTGTGGTTAAAGTCATGGATAGAGACTTTGGAGTTCGTTTGTCAAAAAAGCGCAAAGCCGAGTTATTAAAGAAAAAACGGTTAAAAACCTCACCGTAACAATTGCTTGCCGTTTTATGCAGATCAGCCGACAGGCTTATTACAAGAGGCTGGATAGAACTGAGGAACGAAAGAAAGCAGATTCGGCCATTATTGATGTTGTTAAATCTGAACGAGTCTTACAACCTCGACTGGGTGGGCGTAAATTACATTTTATTTTAAAGCAAAAACAGATGGTTATTGGTCGTGATCGGCTATTTTCTTTATTGAAAGAACATCAGTTACTGGTGCCTAATAAACGGGCTTATCATCGAACAACCTTAAGCCATCATCGTTTT
>NZ_JAABLX010000022.1:0-9165 GCF_009915245.1 Proteus sp. G2669
CCCCCCCTCCTCAAAAAGAACCATTAAGTGACTTATATTGGGAAAAATACTCTTATGATACAAATGAGGATATAAAAAATAGAATATCAAAGCCTTATGCGTTAGAAGCCCCTCCTTATGAAATAAAAACCCCTTCAGGACAAACTCAATTTGATTGCAGTGATCCCTCTATTTCCCCAATGTCAAAGTTAGGTGACTATGGGCGAGATTATAGAATTAAAAAATAGAGTTTCTTTTTCATATTCTTATTATTCATTGAAAAAATAAAAGGTAAAAATGAGCCCAAAAAATACTCTCCATTTATTAAAAAACACACGTGCCTTAACTAACCCACACGACAAATAACAGTGAAATAAAAACAGCATAATGATTAATAAGGATAAGCCATGTTCGTTAAATTATTAAAATTACCTTTTGTGATTATTATTAGCACCACCTTACTTTCTGGCTGTTTATCATTAAAAGAAAAAGCCACAATTAAAGCGGAACAAGATAAAATTGAACAGCAACGCCAATTAGAGGAATTACGAAAAACATTTAAACCTCCTGTAGTTATTTACCGTATTGACGACCATCGCTTTTTTACCCTCGAAGAATTTAATGAAAAACGCGAAGGCTATACGTTTTATAACAACACACAAACTCAAGCTCACTTTAAAGTGTATAACGGTTCGGCATGTAACTTTCGTGGCCGTTTAATTTGGGTTGCACAATCTGATGAGTATATTGCTTTTCCTGCTGTGGATAGTAATTGGGAAGGCTGTGCAGGACGTCGAGATGCCTGCCAAAGCTCGATTTTACGCTATTATAGAGGTGAGCTGGTTCCATTAATTAGGCCTTTGGGAAATAAAACACTTAATCCAGTTCATGAGACCACCTACTTTACTATTGTGGTCACAGATACTGATTTTTATATTGGCGAAAGTTCTAATTCTTCTACCTTGGCATATCCTTTAGATAATTTATATTGGGAAAAATATCCCTACCCTACTCTTGAGGAAGTAAAAAAACATATAGGAAAATCTTTTGTTAAAGAAGCGCCCAATCCAGAAATAAAAACTCCATCAGGACAAACTCAATTTGATTGCAGTGATCCCTCTATTTCCCCGATGTCAAAGTTAGGTGACTATGGGCGAGATTATAAAATTAAAAAATAACATTTTTATTATTCATTAAAACTAAATAATATTATTTAATATTTTTACTTAGATTTAAAAGGTAAAATAATGAGCCAAGATAATACAAAAACAACCCGGTGGTTAAAACCCAAAGAATGCCTTGATGGTATCCAAGAATGGAAATCAAGCACTCATGCCTCCAATATAGGTGGAGAAATTCATGTTAAACCTCATTTACCCGGCATTATTATTTTTGTTCATGGAGTTAATTCAGAAGGGGAATGGTATGAAAATGCCGAAAGATTTTTGTGTGAAGGGCTCAATAAACGATTAAATCTCCCTGAAAAATCCAAATTAAAACCAAATAAATATTTTCAAAATGAATTTCAAGTAGATAGTAATAATATTGAAAATAGTCGCTATAATATAGAGAATAACTCACATGAAATAAAAGAACTAAATAATTCCCCTATTATTCGTTTTTATTGGGGATACCGCGCTAATGATAATGAAGTAGGGAAATATAATATTCCATTAAAAAATAAAAAAGGAGATAGTCACCTTCGATTAAAAAAAAATATTATAACAAAACCAGATGATGATAAAAATTCAGAAGAAGAGGATTTTATTAAAGCAAGTTATCAAGAATACTCCACCTTATCTGTACCCAAAACAGATCATTATGACCCATACTTTCCACTAACTAGCGCTAAAGAAAAAAGTTTATTTATTTCTCAAAAATTATCTCAAAGATATGGTCCTTTCTATTGGAATGGTGGTCCTTTTCAAAATGGGACTAATCAATTATTCAGTTTATGGAGCGAATGCGGTTTCTCTGGAAGTGTAGCAGCTTTTATTGATTTACAATGGTTTAATCCTGAATCAGATCGATTATTAACAGACAGTCCTCCACGCAATTACTATGCTCATGCCGTGGAAAGACTGTCGAAATTGATCGCAATGATCCGAGAGTATAATCCTCACGATACTATCAGTGTGATTTCCCATAGCCAAGGCACCATGATTGCCTTAGCCGCTGCTGCCATTGAAGCACCAGATGCACTTTTTGTGTTAAATTCTCCTTATGCTTTACATGATTACAGCTTAAATGCTGTCTCTTATCCTCTTAGTGAACAAATTAGTGCTGAACAACGAGAAGCTACCCTTCAGGCTATTATTAATAAGGTGGCTGAAAATAAAGATAAACTTAAAAATCATCCCTGTGGGTATAAAGGCCTTGTTGTGGGGCTAAATGAGGAGGGAAAAAGTTGGTCTCCTAAAGATAAAATTCGAAAAGTAAATGATAACAATGCGACCTCACAAGACTGCTCAGTTAAATTAACTGAAAATAATTTTATTCAAGAAAGAGATAACCATGGAAGAACCTATATCTATTGTAATCCTCATGATCGTGTGATGGGATCGGGTCCCCTTCGTAGTATTGGCTGGAATGGTATTCCTAATATATTTAATTGCGAAACAAAACAATATTCTTTCTCACCATTTTTTACGAGCCAAGAAGAATGTACATTATATATCCGTATATTAGGTAGAAATATGCCTTGCGGAGGCCCTCCAGATTCACCGACAGATGCCAATAAAAGTACTATTTTTTGTGATCACAAAAGCCAATATTGTGATGGAACCTCTTTTTGGGAAAATAATACTAAGCCAAAGCATTATTTGACATGGCCCAAACCCGATAAGAATACCAAAATTTATATTAATGGTCCCGAAGTACCTAACCCCATCCAAAGTAATGAAATGCTAGAATTTGATGAAACTTATACAAATGGTATTACTGATTTTAAAACCGCAAGCGAAAACAAAGGATTATATGGGTATGGGTTTGGTCAAGTTCATCCGAAAAAAAATCAACCTATTGATTCTGACTATTATTATTTAATTGATTTTTATGATTATGATCGGATCCAAGTATCTTTAACTGATGAAGAGAAAAAAGCACGTAACGACGATCCTAATCTTCATGCAGGTGAAAAAAATGATACTCTTCGGTTCGAAACACTAAAAGAGAGTCGTGATCGGTTTCGTACTTATATACAACGAGGCACTGACCATAGTTCATTACCTAAAGATGAAAATTTTTTAAAACGTGTTGTCGCTTATGATTTACCGATTGGTTATTGCGAAACAGGTAAATCTCCAGAAAAAATGAATAAATTAAGAAAGTTTGCTGATTGGCAGAGTGGTTTAGATGATTATATGGTAAGTGGAAAATTAACTCCTTTCGATATGCCCGATATTATAAAAAACCCTTTAAATAAAAAATAATTTCCACTTAAATTAAAAACCTGAAATAAGCTAATAATTAATAAGGATAAACCATGTTAATTAATTTATTTAAATTACCTTTTATTTTTATTATTAGCACTACCTTACTTTCTGGCTGTTTATCATTAAAAGAAAAAGCCACTATAAAAATGCTAGAAGATGATTTAATTCATCTACATTCAATTCTTGAAGAAGCCAAAAATCTGGCACCCCCCAGTATTATTTATCGTATTGATGAACATCGTTTTTTTACACTAGAACAATATAACCCGAAACGAGGAGGAATGACTTACTACAACAATACACAAAAAGGTATTCATCAAAAAATTCTGGATTCGTCAGCCTGCCGCTATAAAGGTCGATTAATTTGGCCAACTGATAGAGACGATGCTTTCGCTTTTCCTTCCGTACTGAGTAGCCGATATAGTCAATGCGTTGGAACAAAATATGGATGCATCAATATTATTTTAGTCACATTAAATGGAGGAAAAAAATTTGCTCCTACAAATGCCGGTTTTGGTATTACAACTTATGATCCTGAATATTACTCTGCTAATTTTGATATTATTGTCACATCAGATGGCTTCTATTTAGGTAAGTCTTCTTATAGACAACAAAATGATGAACTTGATTCCCCTTGGTGGCGTGTATTTTATTTTTCATCGACTAAATTAAATTATGTTCATGATAATTGGGGAGAAGAAAAAAATCCGCCTAAAGGGCTCAAAACACCCTCCGGACAAACTCGTTTTGATTGTAGTGATCCAGCTATTTATCCTATATCAAAATAAAGGAAGATTTTATGAATAATAGTGATAATAAAGAGACTACTCGTTGGTTAAAAGAGAAAATGTGTCTTGATGGTTCTTACTATTGGCAATCCTGTACTAATGCAACAAATATTGGTGGTGAAATACATGTAAAACCTAATTTACCTGGGATCATTATTCTTGTTCATGGTGTTCATTCAGAAGGAGAATGGTATTCCACTGCGGAAGAAAATATATGTAATGGATTAAACGAAAGATTAAACTTAATCAACACACCTTATGAACTAACAGCTAACGAGTATTATCAACCTACTTTTTTATTAGATAAAAACAATATTGACGACAGCCATTATACTTATGAAGAGCCTATTCGAATTTTAAAAAAAAGAGGAAATTCCCCAATTATTCGATTCCATTGGGGATATCGCTCAGATGATGATAAATGGGATGACTATAAAATACCTTTAAAAAATATAGCGGGCGAAAGTTATCATCAATTAAAAAATGCAATAGTTAATCCAGAATATAGCTCTGCCGATCAAAATAAATGGACATTAGAAGATAAAGAAAAATATCGTATTGCTGAAGAGTACCAATCACTCTCATTTAAAAAACGTAAAATATTTATTTATGAAAAATTAAAAGATAAAGGTCCATTTTTATGGGAAGGTGGTCCATTTCAAAATGGTTGTAATCACCTTAAAAGTTTATGGAGTGAATATGGCTTTAGTAGCTGGCCTAAGCTATGGGCAACAATTCCTTTTCCTGCTCCATTTCCTATACCAGTTAATATTCAAGCATTTAACCCTGAAACAGATACTTTACTTACTTCTTCGCCATCTCGACAATATTTTGCTCATGCAGCAGGACGGCTAGCCAAATTAATAGCACAAATAAGAAAGAACAATAAAGATGACACCGTCACTGTAGTTTCTCATAGCCAAGGTACTATGATTGCACTAGCTGCTTGCGCAATTGAAGCGCCAGATGCACTATTTGTATTAAACTCACCTTATGCCATAGAAGATAAAACATTAAATACATTTTCTTATCCTTTAAGTGAAAACATTGATAGGGATACAAGAATAACAACGTTAAAAAAGATCATTGATAAAATTGCAGAAAATAAAAACAAACTCAAAAACAATAAAAATAATTTAATTGTTGGATTAACTGAACAGAAAAAAAATTGGACACCTTTTAATACAGAGATAAGTAGAAAAATAAACGTAGAAACACCATCAAAAAAAATTAATAGTATAAAAATAGAGAATGCTGGCACAGTTCAAGAACGAGATAATCATGGAAATACTTATATTTATTGTAATCCTCATGATAGAGTCATGGGCTCATCTCCATTAGAATCAATTGGTTGGAGTGCTATTCCTAATATTACACAACATGGTCAAACACAGCCACATCCTATATTCTCCTCTTGTAAAACTCTATTTGTTCGCATGTTAGCACGCAATACACCTTGTGGAGAAAAACCCGACCCTCAAAATGGTACCTTTACTGTATTTACAGATAAAAATGGAAGGTTTAGAGATGGCTATCCATTTTGGGATAATAAAACAGCCATAATAGATAGTTTTGTATGGCCGGAACCTGAAAAAAATATGTTTCTAAATATTAATGCACCCGAAGTTCCTACACCTATAAAGGATTATGAGCAAAAAAATTTCGATGTTGGTTTTTTAGATAGTGATGAGCCTCCTAAAAAATTTGGAGGTGTTATATATAAAAATAACCAATATGAACCTGTTACTAGAGAATATTATTATCTAAAATATTTATATTCTTATGAGAATCGGATCTTAGTTGAATTAACCGATAAAGAAAAAAATAAATTAAGGAAAGACCCTCTAGCTACACCCAATGAGAAAAATGTATCAAAAAGATATGAAACCATGGATGAAATGAGAATACGTATAAGAGATTATATTTGCCGCCCTAATGATCACGGTACTTTACCTCTAAATGTTCATTTACTACATCGAATCTTAGCCTTCGATTTACCTATTGGGCATTGTTCCCAAGCTAATAACCCGGAAATGATGGCTGAATTACGTCGCCAAGCAGACTGGTTGAGTAATGGTGGTGATGAATATGTGAAAACCGGAAAATTAGATCTTCCTGATATACCAGAAGAAATATCCAATCCCGATTTATCAAAAATTTAATAATTTATTTAGAGAAAATAAAATGAAAAATATCATTCGATTAGGTGATCCAACCTCTCATGGAGGACACGTAATATCATCGAGCTCTACTCTTATTATTAATGGAAAAAAAGCTACGCTTCTTTATGATATTGTCTCATGTCCTCTACATGGGGATAATCAAATCATTGAAAGTAGTTCACATTATAATGAGAATGGTAAAGGTATTGTGTTTGATGGTTGTAAAACACAATGTGGATCTATTGTTTATTCAAGTTGTAATGATATGGAAATATAAATGAAATATTGGATACCTCCTCACAATCCGCCACCTTGGGAAAATAAACCATTCCCATTATTAACTTTAATTAGCTTTATAATATTTATAAATATAGTTTATTTTTTAATTTTAAAATTTTCGTTAAAAATTGATTTTAGAAGCTATATTACGAGTGATGATGGATTTATATTATTTTCAATCATTTTTCTTTTTTCATTATTTTTAGTGTCTATTTATGTCTTATTTTGGGAGATAAAAAAAACACTATATATTTACTGGTGCTTTTGGCAAGCAGATTTATTGACTAAATGGATCAAATCCAAACAAGATAAATTATATTTAATCTATTCAAATATAATATCTCACAACTTAACAACCATTTCTGACTTCAATAACGAAAGTTTATTTGAGAAAGCAGAATCAAACAGTAAGTTAATAGATTTAGAAAGAGAAGATATTGTTGGTGAAGAAAGATTTTTTTATATTGTAAAACTCTTAACAAATAGTATTAAAGATATAGAAATCAGTAAAAAAGAAAAGTATTTTGTTATAATAAATAGTTTATTTGAACAAAGTGACTTTATAAAAGATAAAATAAAATATTTTCTAAATGGCTATCTAATTAATTATGAAATCATCTTTCAAGCCAAACCAAATTACGACAATCAATTTAATGTAATTAAAAATAAAAAATCAATCACACTTATTTTCTCAATAAATTATTATGCATTAAACACTAATGAAAAAAATGAATTTTCAAGTTTAATTATACTCTCCTCTAGTAAAGAAAAAGAATTTTTGACACTTTTTCATCCAATGCCATTTAAAATGGAAAATATAGATGAAAATATTAAAACAATGTCATTAATCCAACAACAACAGAATAAAGATATAAAACAAGTTAATTTCATTGATATTGAAAAGGAAAATTCAAATAATATCATATTGAAATTAAGAAGCGAAAACAGTTATCAATTATCTTTAGAAACCTATACTCAAGGTTACTTTTTTAATGAATATATAGATAATTATAAAGAATTATCTATATATCATTTATTGGCACTCATTTACTTATCAAAATTTAAAGATACTAGTCAGATTTTATTTTATAAATTAGATAAAAACTATTACTGCCAAACAATAGGAGTTCAAAAATCACACATTGAAAATCATTACTTGAATATACCAAAACCATCATTTCCACTAGGTACGCTTCTGGTTAGTTTTTTTGCTCTTACTTCTGTCATTTTTAATAACATAATTGACCACATCGAATTTAACAGTGAAAGAATAATAATTACGTCAGCCTCCTTTCTTTTTACTATCATAATAATTAGTGTAATTAAAAAAATTTATATTAATTTTTACTGGAAAATTCATTTTTTAAAAACGCTTAACAAAAAATGGAATTTATAATGAAATCAAAAATAACACGCTATCTTTCACTCTTTGTCATTATTTCAATAATTTCATTAGCTACAATTGTGTTTTTATTTATTATTTTCAATAAAACATCCATAACAGCAACTCAATC
This sequence comes from Proteus sp. G2669, assembly GCF_009915245.1. Taxonomy (NCBI): domain Bacteria; kingdom Pseudomonadati; phylum Pseudomonadota; class Gammaproteobacteria; order Enterobacterales; family Morganellaceae; genus Proteus; species Proteus sp. G2669. Next base: position 8,157 of record NZ_JAABLX010000022.1, read on the forward strand.
GTACTTAATGATTGGTTCTGTTATTTTCTCTTTAGTTGTACTTTTTTTCCTTTCTCGTTACTTTAAACCCAATATAATTATGGATATTGAAGATAATGATAAAGAAAATAAATTAAATAAAAAAAATGACAGAGTAAATGATTGGAATAAATATATAAAAGAAAATTACTCATTCACTTACAAGTCAAAATTATCAATCCAACTCCTCATCGGCACCTCGACTTCTATCGAAAAACTGACTCCCAATCTAACAACGGACATCTGGCAAGAAAACAACGGCACGTTGCTTATCTATGGTGGCGATATCCATCAAAGTATTGATGAAAATTTAATTCAAGATTTAAAACAACTGCGCCGACGTCGTCCGCTCGATGCGGTTATTTGGGTATCAGAAAATAACTTATCGCAACAACCGCTGGGTCATTCCTTATTTAATCACTTAAATCCGACCAATACAGACACAGCTAGCCGTTATTTCCACCAGCTATTTCGTCAATTACGCTGGCAAGCCCCCATTTGGCTTTGGAATATCAGTAATCACGGTGAAATAACAACAAATGAAGTACCCACAGTCCTTTATTCAGCCCCTTTAAAAGCGACATCTGAAACGCTTTCTAATGACTTAAAAACGCTTTTACCGGCACTAGTGGAACAAGGCACACTAGCTGTCTTGCATAACCCAACACAAACTTACCTATTAGCATTAGCGCGTTTTCTTCAACATGAAGGATGTGAAAAAATCGCCAATACTTTGGCACCGCTTTTATCAGGTTATCGCTCCTTGCCGTTCGCTGGTGTGCTCTTTAGTACACCTGTTGACAATAACGTGTCTGCAACTTTATCACAAAATAATCAATGGACATCCAATCCCCATTGGAAAGCGCTTCTCACGGCAAATTCACACCTTCCCCCTCAACTAAAGGCATCACCTTTAGGGCTAAACTCAAAACGTATTTTGCAATATACCGTTGCCACTGCCATGACACTGTGGGGGATTGGTATGGTGGTT
>NZ_JAABLX010000023.1:0-70121 GCF_009915245.1 Proteus sp. G2669
GGATTAACAGTCCGCCGTTCTACCGACTGAACTATGGAGGAAGCGTGTTCTCGTGAGAACGAGACGGATAATAGCGAGGGTGATGAACTTTGTAAAGTAAAAAAAGTGAAATAATAGTTTAAGTGGTTAAAAAATAACTAATTTATAGATTTTAAATCAAATAAAGCTACTTTAAGATAAAAATGATTCAATAAATCACACTAGGTAAAATGGAAAATATAAAAACGAGTATTTTTATTAGTCATTAAGTTATAGAAAGCGATTGATTCAACTTGAAGAAAAAGAGACAAGAAAAACCAAAGAAGAAAATAAAAAGTTAGAAAGCAAAAAGCCCGCACTATAATAGCGCGGGCTTTTCTAAATTTGGCTCCTCCAACTGGACTCGAACCAGTGACATACGGATTAACAGTCCGCCGTTCTACCGACTGAACTATGGAGGAAGCGTGTTCTCGTGAGAACGAGGCGAATAATAGCTATCCTTTGTCACCTTGTAAAGTAAAAAAATGAAAAAAAATACTGTTTGCTCAAGAGTGCATCAAGTTGTTTCTTTTTTGATAAAAATGTATAAAAAATAAATGGTTATCAGTAGACATTATGTTCAATAAGATATTTTTATTATGCGATGTAATTCTAAAGTCGATAAGGAACAATAAGAGGTCTTTTCAAAAGAAAGTTTTTCATACTGTTTAATAATACAATGTAAGTAATGCAGAGGTTAAATAGAAGATCCAGAGATAATGAATACCACCGATTTATCAACGCCGATTTTAATTGAGTTCGAAGAATTTAAAAAAACGCTCCTTTCCCATACGAAAGATAAAGAAGGAGGTTGGGATACGGCTGTTTCTGGATTAGCGCTGTGTCACTATACAACAACGACAGAATCAGAAGGGTGGATGTATGAGCCAAGTTTAGCTATTGCTGCTCAAGGTGCAAAACAAATAACAATAGGTTTAGAAACAAATTGTTATCGTCCCATGAATATGCTTTTGACATCATCTGATATACCCACTTTTGCTAAAGTTTGTGAAGCATCTAAAGAGGCGCCATTTTTAGCTATCTTACTTAAATTAGATCTCTCTTTATTACCTGAATTGTTAGCAGAGAATCGATTTGAATTATTGCAAGAAAGCAATCAACATAGAGCCCAACAAGTCGTTCCCGTCACAGCACCAATATTACAAGCAGCCACAAGACTTATTAAACTGATAGATACACCAGAAGATGTGCCTTTTATCGCTCCTTTGATCCAAAAAGAGATCCTTTATTACTTATTACGATCAAATGGTGGGGCAAGGCAGCAGTTATTGGCATCGCAACATCCTCAATGCCGCCAAATTAATCATGCTCTTGATTGGGTTAAAATGCATTATCGAAATACTATTCGTATTGAAGATTTGACCACATTAGTAGGAATGAGTACCTCTTCATTTCATTTCCACTTTAAAAATCGAACGGGTATGACACCACTACAATATCAAAAATGGCTACGCCTTAATGAAGCTCGACGCATTATGTTAATTGAAATGGCAGACGTTTCTGAAGCTGCATTTAGAGTGGGATATGAAAGCCCATCACAATTTAGTCGTGAATATCATCGATTATTTGGTTTAGCCCCTTTAAAAGATATTCAACGATTAAAAGAATCTGACACTGAAAGAGTATCTTTGGATTATTAGGCAAGAATAATGGAGAAATGAGTTAAAGCAATAATGAATGATTGCGTTACAGTCATGCTATTAGATTTTGGTATATAAAGGAGTGTGAAGTGGCTAACGTATTTATTATTAATGCATCAAAAGAATTCGATGGTTCTGAAGGAAAACTCAACGATCATTTAACGCAAGTTGCGACAACATTGCTATCTTCACATCAGATAAATGTGCAATCAACTCGTATTGATGATGGCTACGATAATGATGAAGAAGTTGATAAATATCTATGGGCTGACGTTATTATTTATCAAATGCCAGCGTGGTGGATGGAAGGGCCTTGGATCTTAAAAAAATATATTGATGATGTATTTAGTGCAGGTAGCGGTAAATTATTTATTGATGATGGTCGCACACGAAAAGATCCTTCAAAAAAATATGGTTCGGGAGGGTTGCTACAAGGTAAAAAATACTTACTTTCTGTGACTTGGAATGCGCCATTTGAATCTTTTGAAGAACAAGCGCAATTCTTTGAAGGAAAAGGTATTGATGCTGTGTATTTTCCATTCCACAAAGCAAATCAGTTTTTAGGTATGAAAGGATTAAAAACCTTCGGAATGTTTGATGTGGTAAAACAACCTCAAATTGAAAAAGATGTTGAGGCGTATAAAAAGCATTTAGAACAAGAAATTATTGGTTTGCATCGTTAAACTTAGTCAAGCGTATTTATGGGCTATCTCTTATTTACAAGAGGTCTAAACAGCCACAATGCGATAGAAATGAAAAAACAGATTAAAAAATGAGGAAAAGTGGCTGATTTTAATAGAAAAATATTGTTGAAATAGTTAATAGCAAAAAGCCCGCACTGTGATAGCGCGGGCTTTTCTAAATTTGGCTCCTCCAACTGGACTCGAACCAGTGACATACGGATTAACAGTCCGCCGTTCTACCAACTGAACTATGGAGGAAGCGTGTTCTTCTTGAGAACGAGGCGCATAATAACGATGATATATCAGAGTGTCAACGCTAAAAGTGGATTAAATATCTGTTTGGTTGGTTTATCGACAAAGTGGTTAAATAATAGAAGTTATTCTCCGTGTTTTTACGGTTAACACGGAGAATAGATCAAGATTGGGGAGATAATTGTGATGCTGAAATAGATTGCTGGACAGGATCGAACGCCATCAAATAGACATCATAAAAATGAATTTCTTGTTTTTTACTAATAATCTCACGAATGTCTTCTTTTATTTGTGGCGAAATTGCAGGATGTTGTTGAATTTCATTTACTGCTTCATCAGACAGTTTCTCAAAAGTATACCATTCACCGTTATAGCAAACTCTTAAATCAAGCACGCCGATATCTTCAAATTTATAGATAGGCTTAATGTCAAATAGTAACACTCCGGCCATCACTAGGAACATCAAAGTAAAAAGCACTAGTGAAATAATACCAAAATAAGGAGAGTAGATAAGTAATGCGGCAAGTAATATATAAGAGAGAACCATGCTGATACATAACCAGATATGGTTTTTCAAAAATTGACTATTAAAGTGTGGCTTTCCGTCTCTTTTTTCAGCTTTATTGATCCGGTTTAAATCACGCTCTAAGATTTCTTTTAATACATTCATTGTAAACACCTTAAGAGATGAATGTTGCAAACTTGTTTCTTGTTGCTAGATTATCACGGAGACAAGATAAGCAGGTAGAACAGTTTTTTTAAATTCTGACATTAACTGTTATTGTAATGCCATTAAGATTATTCTTAGTTACTGTTAATAATAGAGATAAAATATCAAATAAATTTTATACACAGTGATAAAAATAGAGGAAGAATTGTATTTTTAATGTGCAATTCGCATTTTTTTAATCTTTAGACGCATAAAACTATTGCTATTAAACTTGTCTCATGCGTTAATGAGTAAGGCCTCAATACAGACCTGATTTATGATTGACATTCTAAGTTAATGAGTTTTAAACAGCATCGCTTTTTGACCGTTTTCTTCATGTGTGCCCATAAGTTATAGGTAGTTCAGGCCAGTAGATGCCGAGAAGGCAACGTTTTATTGATATATAGGAAAGTCACATGTCTGACAAAATGAAAGGTCAAGTTAAGTGGTTCAACGAGTCTAAAGGCTTTGGTTTTATTACTCCAGCAGACGGAAGCAAAGACGTATTCGTTCACTTTTCTGCCATTCAAGGTAACGGTTTCAAAACTCTGGCTGAAGGTCAGAACGTAGAATTCACAATTGAAAACGGTGCAAAAGGTCCAGCAGCTGCTAACGTAACAGCTCTGTAATTTAAAGCCTTTTAAAAATTTTCTTCAAGCCTGTCACCTTATGGTGGCAGGCTTTTTCTTTATGGGTAAAATAAATAAAAAGAGAATGATAATATTTATCAGGAGAGAAAATGCAGATTAATGATAAGGTTGTTGTGAAAACGGATGGTGTTGACGATCGTGAAGGGGTCATCCTACTTATTGAAGAATTTAACGAAGGTATTATGTATTTAGTATCACTCCCTGAATATCCAAAAGGAATTTGGTTTTTTAATGAAAAAGAGGGTGGGGAAGGGACATTTGTTAGACCAATACAAGAAAAGTGATTTGTGTTTAGGTTCGGTTCATTTACAATTTTAAATCAGCTACTTATACTTTTGCTAAATTTTAGTGGGGAGAAGTCACCTTGGATACGCAAAGTTGTAGGTTAACGGTAACTCAGTTAACCCAAAATAGATTTGTTCAAATCAATAGGTAGGCTGTTTTCTTCATTAAAACTGCTTACCATTTTTGGTGGGCAGTGCATTGTAATATTCCTTTCTTATATATTCAGATGTTTGCACTTACCCAAAAAATTTCCTTTATATTACTAATAAACAAGGTAAAGGCATGTGCTACATTTTTTTCTCTCTATTTCCTCCACCTAGGTTGATACGTTAATTCCAATACTCTGAACATTTAGAGAAAATTTTTCATACTTATTTTTTAATCATCATGTAGAGGAAATAAACATGACGATGACACCTTATATTTTAAATTTGGTGATTGCCATGTGTCTTGGTGCTTTGATTGGAGCTGAGCGTCAATGGCGACAAAGAATGGCTGGTTTAAGAACGAATGCACTCGTTGCCACCGGAGCAGCTGTTTTTATCTTAAGTTCAATCGAGACTTCACCTGATAGTCCTGGCCGAATAGCGGCTCAAGTGGTTTCGGGAATAGGCTTTCTGGGCGCTGGTGTAATTATGCGTGAAGGAATGAATATTCGAGGATTAAACACCGCGGCAACACTTTGGTGTTCTGCTGGAATTGGTGTGTTATGTGGTTTAGGTTTGTATCAATTGGCGACTATAGCAACACTTCTAATTCTTTGTGCGAATATTTTATTACGAGAAGCCGCTCAACGTATTAATGCTCAGCCACAACACCAAGCGATAGATATTGAGCAACGTTACTCAATTCGAATTATTTGTCATGAAGAAGATGAAGTTTTAGTGAGAACCCTTATTTTGCAAGCAATAAATGGTTTACATGTTCGATTACAATCTTTGAGTAGTGCAGATACATTGATGCCTAGCCAACTAGAAGTTTGTGCTGAGCTGCTTGCAACTCCCGTTGAACAAAAAGAGATAGAGGCTATTGTCTGCCGTGTTAGCTTAGAAAAAAGTGTAAGTGCTATTAATTGGAAAATTGCAGCTGAACACCCTGCTTAACTAACAATAGTTTGCGTTAAATGTGTCTCTTATGATGGCTCTCTATATTCTATATAGGGAGTTTTTTGTTTCCTTAATATAGGGAAGATATTAAAAAATAATTTAAAAAGAATATAAATGTTATAGAAAGTTATAAGCATATAACCATATTGTTTGTGAGCAAATAAACGTAATGGTTAATTTTAAAACTAAGTACCTTATTGAAGGTAGTGAGATCTGTATCATGTGTTAAGTATTATTACTGACATATATAAATAAAGTATTTTGTTTGCGTAATTATTATTTGCGTAACTATTACTCTACGGAATAAAAAATAGGACTTTTTATTCATAGCTGGCTAATTAGAAATACACAGAAAAAGAGAGGAATTATTTTCGTTTTATTTTAAATACCCATTTTTATGTAATTTGATTAATATGCAATTATTTATATTGTGGTTAACCCGTATTTTGTGAGCTTTAAGTGAAAATGACTGAATAGAGTTTTAGCGTATTTGATATGGTTTCTCTATTTTATTAATTATTGATTTCAGATTGGTTTGATTTATCACTGTTTATTTTATTTTGAATAAACGATGAACATCAAAATCAAGTAAGCGTTTGCTACAAGTTATTTACTTATTAAATGAGGTACTTAGGTGTATTGTAGGACAAAAAGTCGTTATTAAGGGACTTAGCGCAGTATAGAATTTTGGGTCGAAAAGCGTGTTTTCTATTGATTATACTGGGAATTTTTTTAATACCTAAATAATACTCTCAAATTATTTCAATGTATTTGGCGAAATATATATCAATGTTTTTTATCAGGTTTGGTTTAAGTTTCAATTTTTGAGTAATATTTTTAATTTAACCAAATTAGCGCCCAGAAAAAGTGGGCCGAGTGTAGTTAAATAGCAAGTTTAACCCGCTACAGCAAAGCTGATGAATGGCTGTGTAATGTTGTTTATAATTGCTCATCAGTGGTGTGCAAAATTTTTTGAAAGAATGTGATTTTTTTTGTAAAAAGCATGTAGGAAAAATGATACCAATAAGTAATCTTATAATGAGAATAGAAAAATCATACCAAGCATTTCTTTGTTTAAAATAATAATTTCATGATTTTATTATTTGTAACTTTGTCAAGGATGTAAATCTTACTTATTACAGAAGGAGAATTATCTTAGTGTGAAATAGCTATGCCATTGTCATTTATTCTGAAAATAAATATAAAGGATTATTGAGATATTGACCTTTTTGATTTACTTAAAAAGATAAAAACAAGTTCGAACTACCATTAATTAAAAAACTATGTCATCAAAAAAAGATGATAAACATTTCACGATAGCAATCTCAAAAAGATAGGGCTCATTTCAATAGAACTGAAAGCAATACACAAACTATTTGTATTCACGGCATGAATAATCTCAATTATTTTCGATTTGAAAAATAAAGTTACAATATTTTTGCTGATTCTTCTTTTCACAAAAAACAGAACACTTTTGGGGTGTAAATGATGGAACCTTGTTATTGCTTTTTAAGCTTGATCTAATAAATGAGATATAGATCTAAATTACTTAGATATATCAATATTTTTATTACTTTTTTATGGAGAGAAAATGTCTTTTTAAACCCCAAATTACTCAAAAAAAGGGTAATAATACGGGCTAAATTAGTGATAAGTAGAGATGAATATTTAGATATGTATTTTAGCTATCTAAATAAAAATATAACGGTGTTTAAATATCAGCCTGTGCCTAACTCTGTCAACATCAACTTTTGTTAAGCAATGGTGTTACTTAATATCAGCACTTTTGGCTCTGTAATGCATTAAGACTTGTGCTAGCTAGGTTAAAATGAAGATTCTGAACACTGAAGGGGAGGGAAAGTGAAACAATACTCATCATTTTTAGGAGTAAAACAAATTACGGTGAAAGTTAGTTTCAATGATAAAAAGTAACATTTGATATTTTATAGTTTGTATTAATGATAATGGAGTAATCAATAAGATGTTATTTTGATCGCATTCATTTTGTCTTGTTTACATTTAAAAGGATTGGGTATACAAGTGTTAAGCATGGCGTGGTGTGTTTGTCTGTACAGGCTTTTTCAGCATTTTGCTGTAATCTCAAATAGAAGAAACAAAATTTATATTCGATTCTGTTCTTTTGTGAATTAATCACTTTATATTAGGGAACTCTAAATATTTTTTTTATAAAACTGAAATTAATATTTCAATTTCAGTCTATTTTTTATAATAAAAAAGGTAAATTTTATAATATAAAAAATCAAGTTCTTCTTAATTTTTTTATTTTTCTTCATTGAATATAATGTCTATAGTTTATTGAAATTTATTTTATCAATATATGTAATTGTGTTTTTAAATATTTATTTTTAAATTTTCTTTTTTTAATTTAATTAAATAGGGCTTATTTTTATAAATTAACTCAGTGTTTCTTACATTTTTCTTAAGCCAAATATTGTATTGTATTTATATTCTCACTTATTAATTTGATTGGTATGAAATTATTTACTATTAAATTTCTTTTTTCTTATTTCTATCTTTAATATTAAAAAAACAGCTAGCGCAAATATTGTCTGTTTATAAAATAAACTATAATTCATAAATAAAACTTACTTATATGGGGATATTATTTAGTCGTGACTAATTTACAGTCAATAAAACTCTTATTAAGAGTTCTGTAATTTAAGTGTTAAAAGGCCACCTTTAAATATAAGTATATTTATACTATTACATATGAAACTTTAATCTTGTGGAAATAAATATTCAATGATTTAAGGGTGATGGTGCATAACTAAGAATTTAATTTTATATGGCTTATCCTTCTGAATCATAAAAGCATGGATTTATCATTTTGATTTTAAAAGAAAAAATAGATGCTTAAATTAAGATAAAAAAAAGAATAACTAGAAATAATTATGGTAGTCTATTTTTCAAACAAATTGTAAATAAAAAGTGATCATTTCTGAGGGTTTAAGTAAATGATGAAAAAAATAATATCTGTAGAAATATTTATTAAACTGGAAGAGCTTGTTTAGATAAAGATGAGGAGTAGATATTGCAATATATGTTACTGTGATCAAAAAAATCTTCAATTGTGGATTTGTCAAATTTTTATGCTGTATTTTTAGGTTTATAAGTTTAATAGATCGTATAAAATAAAAAATTATCATTAATATTTTAATTTGGGTAGATTAGCTTATTAATTTACACAGAGTTTTATTACTTTTATCACTTGAATAGTTAATGAACTAATTCCATAATAATGATTATCTTTTTGTGATGTGACTCACATAGTATTTAAATTGGACTACTTTATCCGTTGAATAACTTAATCGTAAGGAGTAAAGTTGTCGCGTTAGGATTATTCTTAACGAGCTATATTAGCGAGCATTTAAAGTTTACTTTTAATTTAAATGTTTTTTTCGCTACTTTTGAAAATGACCGTAACTAAGTAATACAAGGTAGTGTTACTACGTGTCATGTTCATAAAATGGGGCCTGGAAATTTAATATTACATTTATATTAATTTCCTCGGGATCTTTCATTAGGAAGATCCTCTTTGTTCAATATAATCGGACGGGATGTAAAGAGATGAGTACGGTTGAATTGCTTAAGCATATTTATGACATAAATTTATCGTATTTGCTTTTGGCGCAAAGGTTAATTAACCAAGAAAAGGCTTCAGCAATGTTTAGGCTTGGTATTAGTGATTCCATGGCTGATGCTCTTGCAGAGCTTACATTGCCTCAATTGGTTAAGTTGGCTGAAACAAACCAACTAATCTGTAATTTCCGGTTTGAAGACAGCGAAACAATAGAACAACTCACCAAAGAATATAGAGTGGATGATTTACAACAGATCCATACTGGAATTCTTCTTTCTTCAAACTTGTTTCGTCAGTTAGCGGAACAAGATACTTCTGCAACAAAGAAACGGGCATAACAATGAGTGAGAAAAGTATCGTCCGAGAAGCGAAAGACATTCGCTTAGCAATGGAATTAATCACCTTGGGTGCCCGCTTACAAATGCTTGAAAGTGAAACTCAATTAAGTCGGGGGCGTTTAATTAAATTATACAAAGAATTAAGAGGGAGCCCCCCTCCAAAAGGAATGTTACCTTTTTCAACGGATTGGTTTATGACATGGGAACAAAATATCCATTCCTCAATGTTCTACAATGCTTATCGTTTTTTATTGAAAAATGGGGGATGTGTAGGAGTTGAGGCAGTTGTTAAAGCTTATCGTTTATACTTAGAACAATGTCCACCTGTTAAAGATCAAGAACCTATTTTAGCACTAACAAGAGCATGGACATTAGTACGCTTTGTTGAAAGTGGTATGTTACAACTTTCAGTTTGCACCAAATGTAATGGTTCATTTATTACACACGCACACCAGCCTGCTAGCAATTATGTTTGTAGTCTTTGCCAGCCTCCTTCTCGCGCAATAAAAAAACGTAAACTTTCCGCCAATCCTGCCGATATTAACTTACAACTGTTGGATGGTCTTGAACAGTTTGCAATGTGATTCGAGATTGAAAGTTAAATATCAGGTTATAGAGCTTAGTTATCTATAACCTGAGCCGTTTCCTCTCCCACTCCTATCTCTTGCTGCTATGTTCGCCATTCTCTCTATAACGAAATTAGCTAAAGGGATATCGCGTGTTAGTACTCTTAGGATATATCGTGGTTATGAGCGCCGTCATCGGGGGATATCTTCTCGTCGGTGGTAGTTTAGGCGCCTTGTACCAGCCAGCCGAATTTATAATCATTTTTGGTGCCGGTATCGGTGCTTTTATTGTAGGTAATAATGGTAGAGCAATTGTATCAACAATGAAGATCCTACCGAAATTACTTCGCAGTACCAATTACAATAAAGCGATGTACATGGATTTAATGGCACTCATGTTTCGTTTGTTGTCAAAAGCGCGTCAAAACGGCATGTTGGCATTAGAGAGAGATATCGAAAACCCACAGCAAAGTGATATTTTTTCCCAATATCCCCGCATTATGAAAGATGTCTATATGCTCAGTTTTATTACTGATTATATGCGTCTCATGGTGACAGGAAATATGAATCCTTATGAAATTGAATCTCTGATGGATGAAGAGATTGCAACTTTTGAGGAAGAGAGCGAAGTTCCTGCAACGGGATTATCTGCCATGGGTGATTCACTACCCGCATTTGGTATTGTTGCTGCGGTGATGGGTGTCGTTAATGCGTTAGGTGCAGCCGATAGACCTGCTGGTGAAATGGGCGTTCTCATTGGTCATGCAATGGTCGGGACTTTCTTAGGTATTTTATTAGCATATGGTTTTATTTCGCCATTAGCTTCTCGACTCAGACAGCGCTCTAGTCAACAAATGAAAATGATGGAGTGTATCAAAACAACACTGTTATCTAGCATGAATGGATATGCGCCACAGATAGCGGTTGAGTTTGGACGTAAAACCCTCTTTCTGGCAGACAGACCTTCTTTTATTGAATTGGAAGAACATGTACGTCAGGTACGGACACCGATGCAGGCAAATCCTGATGCAATGAAAGAAGAGTAATTATGAAGAGTAATTCACAAATCATTCGAGTTAAAAAGCGAGGGAGAAAGCAACATCACGCTCACGGTGGTGCATGGAAGATAGCTTATGCTGACTTTATGACTGCAATGATGGCTTTCTTTCTTGTGATGTGGTTACTTTCAATCTCTAGTCCACAAGAATTAACTCGTGTAGCAGAATATTTTCGTACACCGTTAAAAGTCGCGATTGAAAAAGGGCGATTTAGTGGAGATGCAACAAATCCTATTCCTGGAGGAGGGCGTGATCCTGTCTATAACGAAGGGGATGTCTTGCCAAAAGGCGAGGAAGATAAACAGCTCAATGAAAAGCAACAATTCCGCCGATTAAAAGATAATTTAGAACAGGTCATTTTAAATGATCCTAGATTAAAAGATCTGAAGCCTCATTTATTAATAGACATGATGGATGAAGGCCTACGAATTCAAATTATCGATAAAGCAAATCGCCCTATGTTTAGAGTTGGTAGCGCCACCGTTGAACCTTATATGAAGGATATTTTGACGGCTATTGCCCCTATTTTAAATGACACACCATATAAAATCAGTTTATCGGGTCATACCGATGATATTCCTTATGCAAGTGGCGCTTTTAAATATAGTAACTGGGAATTGTCAACCGATCGCGCTAATGCCTCTCGACGGGAATTAATTGGTGCAGGATTAAGTGAGTGGAAAGTGTTGCGTGTTGTAGGTATGGCATCAACAGTTCATTTAGTTAAAGAGGATGGTTTTGCTCCAGCTAACCGACGGATCAGTATTTTGGTCTTAACGAAGCAAGCAGAACAAAAAATTGTACAAGAAAATGAGCGGGTTGCACCGACAGTAACTGAGGCTTCAGAAATTGAGCCTCTACTTTCAGGGCAAGAAACCCCACAAGAAAAAGCAGCAAATACACAGGCGGGGTCGTCTGTGTCTTCTGCATCTGAGCTTCCCGAATCAAAAAAGGAAAATGTTGAAACAGGAGTTTCTGGGGAAAGTTTGCCATCACAATCGACAAATATTACTACAAAACAGGGAACAGCCCCCTAATTTGTTGGTAATCGCGTAAAGGTGAATGAGTAACGATGGATATTACTGAGTTTTATCAAACATTTTTTGATGAAGCAGATGAGTTGTTAGCTGATATGGAACAGCATTTACTGTTACTTGATCCAGAAAATCCAGATCAAGAACAGATGAATGCGATTTTCCGTAGTGCACACTCCATAAAAGGAGGAGCTGCAACATTTGGCTTCGTTAAACTTCAACAGACCACTCATGTGCTTGAAAACTTGCTCGATAGTGCAAGACGTCATGAGATGGCGCTCACCGACGACATTATTAACCTGTTTCTGGAAGCGAAAGATATTATGCAACAGCAATTGGATGCACATAAAAACTCACAAGAACCTGATGAGGAAACATTTAACTATATTTGTGAGAAGTTGCGTCAGCTGGCTCTCGATGTAAAAGAAGAACAATCAGCTCCTCATGTTGAGGCCGTTGCTGGATCTGAAACTTCAGTTTTACACGTCACTGAGACTGAAACTTCTGCCTCATCATCGGATGTTGAAAGTGTACAAAATGACGCCATTGTAGAAGAAACATCGAAAATGGCTGCTGATGGACATTATTACCATCACATTATTTTGTCTGATCTTAAAGAGACCGATATTGATTTAATGCTTGATGAATTAAAACATCTTGGGGAAGTAAGCCAAGTTGAAAAACAACATCATGGTCTTGAGGCAATATTAAAAACAACCGCAACAGAAGAAGATATTAGTGCGGTACTCTGTTTTGTGATTGAGCCTGAACAAATCTCGTTTAGACAAAATACCGCGACAGAAGAAACGGCAGAACATATTACGACATCAGAAGAGAGTGAAATATCTGCTGATGGCGCTCATATTGAAAACCAAGTTGAGCATCCAGCATCTGTTCAATCTATTGCTGCTGAAAAAGTAATAACACCAGAACCGGTTAAAACACCAGCTGCGACAGTGTCGACACCTGCTAAAAGACCCGCTACTGCACCAACTCCTAAAACAGAATCAACCAGTATTCGTGTTGCGGTTGAAAAAGTGGATCAACTTATCAACTTAGTCGGTGAATTGGTTATCACACAATCAATGTTGGCTCAGCATAGCGATAGCCTTGAACCGTCTATATACAGCGATTTATTAAGTTGTATTGCACAACTGCAACGCAATTCTCGTGATCTGCAAGAATCTGTGATGTCGATTCGTATGATGCCAATGGAATATGTATTTAGCCGATTCCCTCGAGTTGTACGTGATTTAGCAGGTAAAATGAATAAAAAAGTTGAGCTAAACATGATTGGTAGCTCGACAGAACTTGATAAAAGTTTAATTGAAAAAATTATCGATCCACTAACTCACTTAGTCCGTAATAGTCTCGATCATGGTATTGAAATGCCAGCAGATCGCGTTGCTGTTGGCAAGCCAGAAGCAGGACAATTAACATTGTCTGCTGAACATCAAGGCGGCAATATTTGTATTGAAGTGACTGATGATGGTGCTGGTTTAAACCGCGAACGGATTTTGAAAAAAGCCATTTCTTCAGGGCTTTCAGTTTCTGAAAATATGAGCAATGAAGAAGTTGCTATGCTGATTTTTGCACCTGGATTCTCAACCGCAGAAGTTGTGACTGATGTTTCTGGCCGTGGTGTGGGTATGGATGTTGTGAAACGAAATATCCAAGAGATGGGCGGTCAAATTCAAATTAGTTTTGAAGTGGGCAAAGGGACTCGTATTCGTATTTTACTGCCGCTTACATTAGCTATTTTGGATGGCATGTCAGTTAAAGTACAAGACGAAGTCTTTATTCTGCCATTAGGTACAGTAGTTAGTTCTTTACAACCTGAAGAGGATGATATTTATCCATTAGCGGGTGATGAGAAATTATTGCAAGTAAGAGGAGAATATTTACCTCTCATCGAATTGCATCGTACTTTTAATATTGAAGGTGCTCAAACAGATATTACTCAAGCGATTGCGGTTATCGTACAAAGTGCCGGACGCCGTTATGCTTTATTGGTAGATAAATTAGTTGGTCAGCATCAAGTGGTCGTTAAAAATATAGAAAGCAATTACCGAAAAGTACCGGGTATTTCTGCCGCAACAATTATGGGCGATGGTAGTGTGGCTTTAATTCTTGATGTACCAGAATTACAACGCTTAAGTCATACACAAATGACAAATAAGAAAAAGAATACAACTGCAAGCGCAGTCATTTAATAGTGAGGATAAAATAAGATTATGGCTTCGGAACATTTCGAGAAATTATCCGGTGAAACTGTTGGACAAGGATTTCTAATTTTTACGCTGGGCGACGAAGAATATGGAATTGATATTTTAAAGGTTCAAGAAATTCGTGGATATGATCAAGTTACTCGTATTGCTAATTCACCTAGCTTTATTAAAGGGGTAACAAATTTACGGGGCGTTATTGTTCCGATTGTTGATCTGCGTATTAAATTTTCACAAGAAAGTGTAACTTATAATGACAATACTGTTGTTATTGTGGTTAACTTATTAAATAGAATTGTGGGAATTGTTGTTGATGGCGTTTCTGATGTTCTTACGCTAAAGCCAGAGCAAATCTGCCCTGCGCCAGAGTTTGCGGTCACAATGTCTACAGAATATTTAACAGGTTTAGGCACTTTAGATGAAAGAATGCTTATTCTTGTTGATATTGAGAAATTGCTCAACAGCGAAGAAATGGAATTAGTTGATAGCGCAACAATTCAGGCTAAATAAGTTTTTATTTTTTAAAAATAATCTAAATACTGTTCCGGTAAATTTGCCGGAATAGCTATTTCTGTCTTTTTTATTTTATTAGCGAGTGCTAAAGCATTAAATTAACTTTAAGGTAAATTTAAAGATAAAAAAGAACTGATAATTTGAGTTAAGTTCTATTTTATTATTTATTAATTTATAAGTAGCTATCACCTAGTTGTAATGTTTTTCTACTGACGGAAATAAATATAAAGTTTTTTATACTTATAATTTTAATTAAAAACAAGTATTACCACCGCTTTTTAATGGGGCAAAAACGTGACTAAGACGAAATGAAACCTATAAAGTTTCTCTTAAGTCTGCCGATAACTTGCTCATTACCATTTATTATAAAAAAGGGAAACTATGTTTAGCCGAATGAAAATAGTGACTGGATTATTATCCATTCTTCTGTTGTTTGGTGTTTTGCAATTTATCTCCGGGGGAGTTTTTTACTCAAATATTGTTGAGACAAGAAATGACCTGAATAAAACACTGATAATACAGGATCAACGTGAGCGCCTAGACGAAAGTTGGGCTAACTTACTCCAAGCTCGTAATAATATTAATCGTGCTGCGATTAGCTTTTTATTACAAGATAAAAACCTGAATGTGGATGATTCTCTTTCTGTTGACTATCTCACGGGTCTTGCTCGTAAAAATATGTCTCGTGCAGATGAGAAATTTAAAGAATTTGAAAAGAATATTACTGCTTATCAAGTTCACTCAGAAGATGATGTTCGTAGCCTAAAAGGGCGTTTTATCGAATATTTCTCTGCATTAAATCAATTGGAAATTTTACTTCAAGATAATAATTTAAAAGACTTTTTTGAGCAACCAACGACAGGTTATCAAGATGCTTTTTATAAAGAATATCTTGCCTACGTTATGCGTAATGAGAAGTTTAATGATGAATTAAACGTGGCATTAGAAGCCTCTCACCAACGTACTGTTATCACAATGGTTGTTTTAGCCATTATCGTTATCTCTGCATTAATTTTATGCTGGTTTGCGTTACGTAATGCCTTGATTAGACCATTAAATTCACTTCTATTAAGTATTAAAACCTTCTCCGAAGGGGACTTACGTCCAAATATTGAAGTGAATGGCCGTAATGAAATGAGCTTGTTAGCGAATGGCTTAAAGCATATGCAACAAGAGCTTATTCAAACCGTTCGTGGAGTCTATCAGAGCACAGAAAATATTTATAACAGCACGAGTGAAATTGCAGCTGGAAATAATGATCTGTCTGCACGTACCGAAGAGCAAGTGGCTTCACTAGAAGAAACTGCGGCAAGCATGGAACAGTTAACTGCAACGGTAAAACAGAACGCAGATAACGCTCGTCAAGCAAGTAACCTTGCCAACGATGCCTCAGATATCGCCCGTCAAGGCGGAAAAGTTGTTGCTAATGTGGTGCAAACAATGCACGACATAGCCGGAAGTTCTCAGAAAATCACCGATATTACTGCCGTTATCGATGGTATTGCATTCCAGACCAATATTTTGGCACTGAATGCAGCCGTTGAAGCAGCAAGAGCCGGTGAGCATGGTCGCGGATTTGCGGTAGTTGCCGGTGAAGTTCGTAACCTTGCACAGAGAAGTGCAGAAGCTGCTAAAGAAATAAAAACACTGATTGAAGATTCTGTAAGCCGTACTGAAACAGGCTCTGTGCTTGTTGAAAGTGCGGGTGAGACGATGACGCGTATTGTGGACTCTGTAACTCGAGTTACTGACATTATGGGCGAAATCGCTTCTGCATCAGATGAGCAAAGCCGAGGTATTTCACAAGTTGGCCTTGCGGTATCTGAAATGGATCGTGTCACTCAGCAAAATGCCTCTTTAGTAGAACAATCTGCAGCCGCTGCTGCTGGTCTTGAAGATCAAGCAGTTGCATTAACCCGCTTAGTTTCAATCTTCAAATTACCGGGTCAGGAAGAAAAAACGCTAGAAAGAAAGGAATCGGATGCAACCCCTGTAGTTAAAGCCGCTGCTCCACTTATAAAACCAGGAACCTCAGAAAAGAAAAAGAGCAGCAGTGTTGAAGATCCCGCTAACTGGGAAACTTTCTAACAACAACAAGTGGCTGACAAGCGGTGGCTTTTTACCACCGCTTTAAACGAGGTGAAGGCATGTTTAGGTTTCGCAAATTAAAGATATCCACCAGTCTATATTTATTACTGATGATGTTTTGCGTTATGCAGGTGATTTCTAGTGGTATTTCGCTAGGAATTATCCATTTGAATAACGAACAGATCACCAGAGTTGATTTAGATACATCTAAGCGAGATGAATTAGGATTAAGTTGGGCATCTTTAATACAAACACGTAATGCGATTAATCGTGTTGCTATCGCAATGAAAACTGAACAGTCAACGGATTATATTCAATCTATTGAATCAATTGCACTTTCACGCTTGGAAACGGCGAATACTCATTTTCAAAATTTCCTTGCTGAAATAAATAAAGAGGCAATACCGACAGAAGAAAAAGAAATCGTTGAAGCGGTGAAAAATGATTACCGCGTTTTATATGGTGCATTAACTGAATTACATAGCATGTTAAAAAACGATAATTTCCAAGGTTTTTTAGATCAACCAACGGAACGTTATCAAACGGCAATGGAAAATTCATTTAATACTTATATGAATTACGTGCAGACAGAAATTACAGAATCGATAGAGCAAGGACATCGTTCTTATACTATCGCTATCTTAATGTTTATCGGTGCAATAGCGATGATTATTGTTGTGTCAATCGCGGCTCACCGTTGGCTAAGTTTTAATATCATTAAACCTTTCGCAAGTTTAAGCCGTTATTTTAATGATGTTGCGACTGGCAAATTAAATCGTGAAATTCTTGTATTTACGGATGACGAAATAGGGGATGTGTTTAGACAATTACGAGATATGCGTGGTGAGTTAGCGCGTTCTATTCGTATTGTTCGAGATAACAGCCACGCTATGTATTCTGGCATTCAAGAAATTTCCAAAGGAAATACGGATTTATCCTCAAGAACTGAACAACAAGCTGCTTCATTAGAAGAAACTGCGGCAAGCATGGAAGAGTTAACAGCAACGGTAAAACAAAATGCTGATAACGCCCTGCAAGCAAGTAAGCTCGCAGAATCTGCTTCTGAGACAGCCATGCGTGGTGGTCAAATTACGCATAGTGTTGTTGAAACCATGGATGCGATTACACAAAGTTCTCAAAAGATAGGGGCTATTATCAGTGTGATTGATGGTATTGCGTTCCAAACCAATATATTAGCACTTAATGCGGCTGTTGAAGCTGCTCGCGCAGGCGAACAAGGACGAGGATTCTCTGTTGTCGCTGGAGAAGTTCGTAATCTTGCTCAACGTAGTGCTGATGCTGCAAAAGAAATCAAATTATTGATTGATGAATCTGTTTTACGAGTCTCTCAAGGTTCTCAACTCGTTAATAATGCAGGGCAGACAATGGAGGAACTCGTCACATCAGTAAATAAAGTCACTGAATTAATGGCAGAAATCGCCTCAGCTTCTGATGAACAAAGCAGAGGTATTCACCAAGTCGCTGATGCAGTCAGTCAGATGGATCAGGTGACACAGCAAAACGCTGCTTTGGTGGAGCAATCAGCATCTGCTGCCGCAGCATTGGAAGATCAGGCTAATAACCTTGTTGATGCTGTATCGGCATTCGAGTTGCCTGACACGGATGAGAATAATACTTCTTCATCCCTAGAAGGTAATGGGTTGAAAAAAGCAGATAAAAAATCATTTTTTAAAAAGACCCATTAAAAAACAATGAAACGTAATGTTACTGAAGTCTTATCAGATATCGCTGCTCAACCGTTGGATATTTTTACCCAACGGTTCATGTTGTCCGATGATCAGTTCCAATCTATATGCCAATTGATTTATCAAAAGGCAGGTATTGTGCTGACTAACAACAAAAGGGAGATGGTTTATAACCGTCTCACTAGGAGGTTACGTGAATTACGGATGAATAACTTTGGTGACTATCTTGCGTTTCTTAAAAGTGATGTACGCAACCCTGAATGGCAAGAGTTTGTTAATGCTTTAACAACTAATCTCACTGCATTTTTCAGGGAAGCACATCATTTTCCTATTTTGGCAAAACATGCCAGAAAAAGAGCCGGAGGCGTCTACCGAGTATGGTGTGCAGCTGCATCTACTGGAGAAGAACCTTATTCAATAGCGATGACTTTACGCGATGTTTTTGGGAATAACCCTTATAAAACCAAAATTATTGCCAGCGATATCGATACAAATGTGTTGGATAAAGCACGAAAAGGTGTTTACCGACAAGAAGAGCTTAAAACATTAAATGATGAATATTTGAAAAAATATTTTCTCAAAGGTGTCGGCGATTTTGAAGGATACGTGAAAATTAGGCCACAAATCAGCGAGATGGTCTCTTTTCAGTATTTGAATCTACTCGACAAGCAATGGGATTTAGAAGGTAGTTTTGATGCGATTTTTTGTCGTAATGTCATGATTTATTTTGATAAAACGACACAGCAAACCTTACTTAACCGCTTTACCTCATTACTTAAACCAGACGGAATGCTGTTTGTTGGGCATTCTGAAAATGTAAGCCAGCTTAGCAAGGATTTCTACTTGCATGGGCATACCGTTTACGGGCTGACACCAGCAAGGAGAGGTTATGAATAAAATAACGGTACTCTGTGTTGATGATTCGGCGCTAATGCGTCAAATCATGCGAGAAATCATCAACAGTCATAGTGATATGGAGGTTGTTGATTGTGCACCAGATCCTATAGTGGCTCGTGACTTAATAAAAAAGTACAACCCACAGGTATTAACGTTAGACGTTGAAATGCCACGTATGGATGGTATTGATTTCTTGGAAAAACTGATGCGATTAAGACCGATGCCTGTCGTTATGGTTTCATCATTAACAGCTAAAGGCTCAGAAGTAACGTTAAAAGCGTTAGAACTGGGCGCTGTTGATTTTGTGACTAAACCACAGCTTGGTTTACGTGAAGGTATGCTCGCTTATAGTGAACTGATTGCAGAAAAAATTCGTGCTGCTGCTCTTGCTCGAATTAGTCGGCGTGAAGTTCAAGTCGTGCCTTCTAAATCATTGTCATTTACACCGATGATTTCGAGTGAAAAGTTGATTGCTGTAGGTGCATCAACTGGTGGCACAGAGGCTATTCGTAATTTTCTAGAACCATTACCCGTTACCAGCCCTGCGGTGTTGATTACACAACATATGCCAGCAGGGTTTACACACTCATTTGCAGAACGATTAAATCGTTTATGCCAAATCAGTGTAAAAGAAGCTGAAGATGGAGAACGTGTATTACCAGGGCATGCGTATGTTGCGCCGGGTGATTATCACATGGAGCTTCGTCGTAATGGTGCTAACTACCAGATCCACATTAATAAAGAACCAGCAGTAAACCGTCATCGTCCTTCAGTCGATGTGCTATTTCGTTCAGTCGCAAAATATGCGGGGCGTAATGCTATTGGCGTTATTTTAACTGGGATGGGAAGTGATGGTGCAGCAGGGTTATTAGAAATGCGTCAAGCGGGAAGTTATACCTTTGCACAAGATGAAGCGAGTTGTGTCGTCTTTGGTATGCCTCGTGCTGCGGTTGAAATAGGCGCAGTTGATGAGGTGAAAAGTATAAGCTCAATGAGTAAAGCGGTACTGATGAAAATCAGTAGCACGCAATCATTGCGTATCTGATTAAGTTCAGTTTAAAAAGCAACACAGTAATTTGCCGATATATTTTGAAGGAGTTTTCAATGGCAAGTAAGGATCTGAAATTTTTAGTGGTTGATGATTTTTCAACAATGCGCCGCATAGTTCGTAATTTGCTAAAGGAATTAGGATTTACGAATGTAGAAGAAGCAGAAGATGGTGCTGACGCGTTAGCTAAATTACGCAATTCGGCAATTGATTTTGTGATAACAGACTGGAACATGCCAAACATGGATGGTCTAGAGCTTCTTAAAAATATTCGTAGTGATGCGGGACTTGCAGCAACACCAGTATTAATGGTGACCGCTGAAGCTAAAAAAGAAAATATCATTGCAGCAGCGCAAGCCGGTGCAAGTGGATATGTTGTTAAACCTTTTACAGCAGCAATTCTTGAAGAAAAACTAAATAAAATTTTTGAAAAACTGGGCATCTAAGGAGTCGCAATGAGTGGGAATCCAATTATGCCGAAAGATAATATTGAAATGACATCTGATATTATCAGCCGGATCGGACAATTGACGCGGATGTTGCGCGACAGTTTGCGAGAATTAGGATTGGATAAAGCAATAGCCGAAGCAGCAGAAGCCATCCCTGACGCTAGGGAACGATTGGATTATGTTGCTCAAATGACCGCTCAGGCAGCTGAGCGTACATTGAACTGTGTCGAAGCTGCGCAACCTAAACAGGATGCGTTAAGTGCCGATGCAACTAAGCTTACTGAACGTTGGGACCAATGGTTTGAACAGCCAGAAGAGCTGAAAGATGTACGCTCTCTTGTAACCGATACCCGCAATTATTTGCGGGATATCCCTGAGAGTACGGCTTTTACTAACAGTCAGTTATTGGAAATTATGATGGCACAGGATTTCCAAGATCTGACAGGTCAGGTGATTAAGCGCATGATGAGTGTGGTTCAAGAAATTGAAAAACAACTCGTGATGGTATTAATGGAAAACCTGCCACCAGAGCAACTTGAAAAGTCTAATGTGAAAAAAGAGACTGATTCTTTATTAAATGGTCCACAGGTTAATAAAAACAACGCTGGTGTGATCAAAAATCAAGATCAAGTTGATGATTTGCTAGAAAGTCTAGGTTTTTGACCTGTGATGAGTTTTAGGGCGATAAGGACGTTGAGATATGCAGAACGCATTCGCTCTATGCTCTGTTCTTTAGGATGGTGTACTTTATGGATAAAAAATCACGTAATAACGCTTTGATAGCCCACGCTATTGAAGAAAATGTAAGCCGCTTTGTTTAAGCGGCTTTCGAGGTTGCTTAAATAAGCATCAATATAAAAAATACATTATTTTCTGTGAATTTCGCTGATTTCCTTATTATTAGCGCCAAAAATACCTTTATTGTTATTTTTATCATTAGGTCGGTTTCTAAACACCTACCGTCATAGCCCAAAAAGCCCCGTAAATTTGCGATTGTTCAGCCCATCAATTTCCTCTGAATTTGTCATGCTTAGAGTCATTTCATTCATGCTTTTAATCTCAATATCTAAATCGGACAGACTGTGGCTGAAGATAGCGATCTCGAAAAAACAGAGGACCCCACACCCCATAAACGGGAAAAAGCTAAAAAGGATGGGCAAATTGTTCGTTCTAAAGAGCTTTCATCCGTTTTAATGATCTTGGGTGGCGTGAGTTTGCTGTGGATGAGTGGTGGATTTATCACTCGTGGGCTATATGCCATGTTAACAGAAGGATTTACGTTTAATCATCACCTTATTGGTAATGAGAATTTGTTGATCCCTCGATTTGGTAGCTTGATTAAACAAGCTGTTTTTGCGTTATCACCTGTATTTTTTGGGTTAGTGCTTGTGGCAATTGGTGGCTCTGCTTTATTAGGCGGGATTAACTTTAGTAGTAAATCGATTAAGTTTGATCCGAAAAAATGGAACCCTATTTCTGGGTTAAAACGTATATTTTCAATGAATGCGTTAGCCGAGTTATTTAAAGCGATACTGAAATCAACCTTTGTGGGGATCGCTGCAACAGTTTTTTTATGGCACAACTGGAACGATATTCTTCATCTGATCACACTTCCACCGCTTAGTGCATTAGCCAATGCAATGCAATTGCTGATTTTTGCCGTCTACATTACGGTTTTTATGCTGATCCCGATGGTGGCATTCGACATTATTTTCCAAATCCGTAGCCATCTGAAAAAGCTACGTATGACACGCCAAGAAATTAAAGACGAATTTAAACAACAAGAGGGTGATCCTCAACTTAAAGCGCGTATTCGTCAGCAACAACATGCTATGTCTCGTCGTCGAATGATGGCTGATGTACCTAAGGCTGACGTTATTGTTACGAACCCAACACACTATGCTGTCGCACTGCAATATAACGACAAAATGACCGCACCTAAAGTGTTAGCGAAAGGTGCTGGGGTTATTGCGTTAAAAATTAAAGAAATTGGCGCAGAAAATCGAATTCCGCTTCTAGAAGCACCACCGCTTGCTAGGGCGTTATATCGTCACAGTGAAATAGGCCATGCAATACCTTCAACCCTTTATGCTGCGGTTGCAGAGGTGCTTGCATGGGTTTATCAACTGAAACGATGGAAAACCGAAGGTGGTTTAAAACCTAAACAACCTATGAACTTGCCAGTGCCTCCCGCACTGGACTTTGCTGGAGAAGATAATCGTCATGGCTAATTTGGCCTCATTACTCCGCTTGCCGGGAAATTGGAAAAGTTCTCAGTGGCAGATACTGGCAGGGCCAGTGCTTATCTTGTTGATACTGTCAATGATGGTATTGCCATTGCCACCTTTTCTATTGGATTTATTATTTACCTTTAATATTGCACTCTCCATCATGGTGCTGTTAGTGGCAATGTTTACCAAGCGTACTTTAGACTTTGCTGCTTTCCCGACTATTTTGCTGTTTACCACGTTGTTACGTTTGTCATTAAACGTAGCTTCAACGCGTATCATCTTAATGGAAGGACATACAGGGCCAGAAGCTGCAGGGCGCGTTGTTGAGGCCTTTGGCCATTTCCTTGTGGGCGGTAACTTTGCTATCGGTATTGTGGTCTTTATCATCCTTATTTTGATTAACTTTATGGTTATCACCAAGGGTGCGGGACGTATTGCTGAAGTGGGTGCGCGCTTTGTGTTGGATGGAATGCCGGGTAAACAGATGGCAATCGATGCTGATCTGAATGCGGGCATTATCAACGAAGATGAAGCTAAAAAACGCCGTAAAGAAGTTTCATTAGAATCTGACTTTTACGGCTCAATGGATGGTGCGAGTAAGTTTGTTCGTGGTGATGCCATCGCTGGCTTAATGATCCTTGTGATTAACGTGGTGGGTGGCCTTATCGTCGGTGTTGCTCAACACGGAATGGCGTTAAACGATGCAGCAACGACTTATACTCTTTTAACCATTGGTGATGGCCTGGTTGCTCAAATTCCAGCATTGATTATCTCAACAGCAGCGGGTGTTATTGTTACTCGTGTTGCAACAGATGAAGATGTTGGGCAACAAATGGTGACTCAACTATTTGATAATCCTCGTGTACTGATGTTAACAGCTGGGGTATTAGGCTTGTTAGGTTTAGTACCAGGAATGCCTAATTTTGTTTTCCTCTTCTTCACGGCAGCATTAGGCGGATTGGGTTGGTATATCTTACGTCGTAACGCTAATCCCGAAGTGCAACAACAAAAAGAGATGGAAGAAGTTGAGAAGCAAAACCGTGTTGTTGAAGCGTCATGGGAAGATGTGCAACTGGAAGATCCATTAGCTATGGAAGTAGGATATCGCTTAATTCCGATGGTAGATAACCGCCAAAATGGTGAGTTATTAGGGCGAATTAGTGGTATTCGTAAAAAGTTCGCTCAAGAGACAGGATATCTCCCTCCTGTCGTTCATATACGTGACAATATGGAGTTAAGACCTTCCTCTTATCGTATTCTAATGAAAGGGGTTGAAATTGGTCATGGGGAAGCGCATCCGGGTCGTTGGTTAGCAATCAATCCGGGTAATGCAGTCGGCTCTTTAGACGGTGATATCACTCAAGAGCCAGCTTTTGGTTTGCCCGCAGTTTGGATTGATGACAGTTTAAGAGAGCAAGCACAGGTGCAGGGCTATACCGTTGTTGCTGCAAGTACCGTTATTGCAACGCACTTTAACCATGCATTAACGAAGTACGCATCAGAATTATTTGGTCGTCAAGAAGCACAAATGTTATTTGATAGGGTCAGTAAAGAGCTCCCTAAAATGACAGAAAATATGATCCCAGATATGCTTTCACTCACGGTGTTGCATAAGGTATTGCAAAATCTGCTTTCTGAGCAAGTGCCTATTCGTGATATGAGAACCATATTAGAAGCATTAGCGGAGCATGCACCAGAACAAAAAGATCCAGCTGAATTAACCGCAGTGGTTCGTGTTGCACTTCGGCGTGCGATTACACAACACTGGTTTGGTGATCAAGATGAAATCCAGGTGATTGGTTTAGACGCAAGCTTAGAGCGTATTCTTGTTCAAGCGATGCAAAGTGGCGGTGGATTAGAGCCAGGGCTTGCTGAAAATATTGAACAACAGGCGGCAGATGCTGTACGCCATCAAGAGATGTCCGGTGGTGCGCCAGTATTATTAGTGAATCACGCATTGCGTCCATTACTTTCACGCTTCTTACGCCGTGGCTTACCGCAATTGGCGGTGTTATCGAATATGGAAATTAGTGAAGGTCGCCGTATCCGTATGACATCAATGATTGGTGGGCAACCGCATTAATCATTCTCGCTGATATACCGTTATCTACAAGCGAAGGCCACTTTATTAAGTGGCCTTTTTTATATTGATAGACATAAAGGGGGATGTGTTAGCGCTTTTACTCAAAATAAAGGGTGAAGTAGGTACATCAATAAATAAGTGGCTTAATGATGTTATGAAAAAGTGCAGTAATGGTGTGAATAAATGAGGAAAGGAACAAAGAAACAAGGAATCAAAGGCTCAAATAACAGTTAAAACTTAGATCAGAGAAATGAAGATTACGAGAAGAAGATAGATAATAATGATGTATGGTGGCTTAAAGTGAATAAAGTTTTATCAATAAAGAAAACGCCATCAATATTGATGGCGTTTCATGTGAATTCTGATAATTATCGAGAAAACCTAAACCTGAATTTTTCGCCCAGCTAATGTAGAACGCTGTGCTTGACCATCAGAACCATAAAGGGTTGGACTGTGGTTCTTCTGCAAAAAACGGATAGCATCACTATTACGAGAAATATGTTGCTCTAATAGCAATCCGTTATGTTGATTAAGATGTTTTAGCTCCGCCGTAATATCCATTACTTGTATCCATAAATCAGATAAGAATGGTAACCCTGTGTAAGGTTTTTCTACACCGGCTTGTAAGCTTAGCGTATGACGCTGTTGGTCTGTATGACCTAAAGCCGACAAGACAAAATTCTTCTGTTCAGTAACTTCGTGAAGTGCATTGATATCAATGTTACCTGCACACAATAACTGCTGTTCAGCACGTAGAATACCAGCAATGGTATTGAGCTGTGATAATTGAAGATCTAAAGTCTGGCGGAGTTCTTCCATCATAATCATATAAAATATTATTGAGTTATGCTTTCAGCAGCTTCACGGAAAAGAGCATCCGCGATTTTACCGCTGTCCATGGTTAATGTTCCGTTGGCAATTGCTTCTTTTAAGCGAGCAACTTTCTCAACGTTAATGTCTTTGTTTCCAGGCTGAACAAGTTTTTTCTGCGCTTCACTTAATTTAACCGAAGTGTCACCTGTTGCAGTTTTTTGTTCAGTTGTTCCCGATTTACGTGAACCCTGTGTAACTTCACTTGGGTTACGTTGTGCAATTGCGTTAATCGGAAGCAGTGGATTTGCGCGTTCAATACTCATAGGAAAATCCTTTGTTAGGCATCAATTAATAGTCAGATGAAGCCATTGTAAAACAACCTATGTGTTTTCGCCTATCATCTTGTTTCTTTATATCGGCTATGAAATCAAAAACTTTAATCTTAGTCGTCATACTCGTCATATTTCAAGCCGTAGCGTTGTTAACCACATTACTCGTCATACTTCAAGCCGTAGCGTTGTTGACCGCATTCACTCACACTAGTCACATACTTATGTATGCTCCTAGCGGTTCGTTCATTTGTCGCCTAGCTACAACTTGAATTATTTAGAGTATGTATATGGTTGTATTTTTAATACAACTTGAATTATTTAGAGTATGTATATGGTTGTATTTTTAATACAACTTGAATTATTTAGAGTAAAAAATGTATACAAATACAGTATTTGTTCAAATTGTAGCGCAAGAGAGTTTACCTTGGATTGCCGTAACTGAAACCGGTAACAAGCAATTCAATATAGGCTTATTCTGCTTATCAGCTTTTTAATTTATTAAAGAGGAATGCGAACAGAGCCATTTTCAAGTGCTTCACCAGTGACAATTTGGCCTGATTTTACTCTTACTCGGATCGTTTCATTGGCCACGGCGTTGTTTACTGCTTTACCTTCATAACGGATCTGAAAGTGAGGGCCTTGTGCAAAAACTGTTACTGTTTGACCCGCCAGTATTGCCCAAGGGCGACGAACCATGGTTGATGTTAAGGGTTTTCCTGCGGATATTTGTCGCATTGCGATCGCATTTTTAATTAATGCTGGATCACGCAATACATCATAAGGTTGTTTTTCTAACTCGCCGGTTGTCATGCTGACAGCCGATGTTTCAATGATGTCATCACGATTAATATCTTTTTTCGCGATTAAGTATTCACCATTAACGCTAACATCAACTTGAATAAAACGACGTTGTTTATCACATTGAATGGGAATCGAAAGACGTCCCCAATTGCGAGATCCAGCGTGGCGTTGGATCTCTTGTGTTTGACACACAGGCCATTTCTCTTCAGGTGTTAAAACTGTCACTGTCACTTTATCGCCTTGCTGATGAAGCGCGACAAAGAAATCTTGTAGTTCTTCAGGGAGTGATTTAGCAATACTCACATTCACCATAAAGAAAAAAGAAAACAGACCGATAAGAGTTTTAACTAACATAGTTTGTATCACCTTACAGAGTTGATGCTAATTGTGCATTTGTACTTATTTAGCCAGCACAGTGTACATCGTCTTTACACGCCTTAAACGCATAAATAGCAATCCAATTTACGCCTATTCCTCCAATCATCTTTTTTTTGAGCGTTTATTCTGTCAACTGAAATTGTTTTATCAGCTGAGGTAAGTGGCTTAGCCACCAAGGATAGAAGATGCTCGATAAATTAGAAAATACGTTTCATTTTCAACAAGAAGCGCTCTCAATACGCAATAAACGCCAAGAAATTCTCGCTGCGAATATCGCTAACGCAGATACCCCAGGCTTTCAGGCTCGTGATATTGATTTTGCTTCTGAATTGAAAAAAACCATTGAAAACGGACGCACGGGGAGTCATGGCATGCAATTAGCGATGACATCAGAGCGCCATATTCCAATCAAACCCGGTTACCGCTTAGAGGCAGACTTACTCTATCGCGTGCCTCATCAAACTGCGATGGATGGTAATACCGTGGATATGGACATGGAACGTAGTAATTTTGCTGACAATAGCCTTAAGTATCAGGCTGATGTGACATTTATTAATTCGCAAGTTAAAAGCATGATGGCTGTATTGCAACAGTAAGGTAAAGAGCATGTCTTTATTTAGTATTTTCGATATTTCAAGTTCAGCACTTTCAGCGCAATCACAACGTTTAAACGTGAGTGCCAGCAATATGGCAAACGCTGACAGTGTTGCGGGGCCAGATGGCGACCCTTATCGTGCAAAGCAGGTTGTTTTTCAAGTAAATGCACCAGCCGGCCAAGAAATTGGTGGCGTGCGTGTCACTGAGGTGGTGGATGATCCAGCCCCATTTCGTATGGAATATCAGCCAGGGCATCCTTTTGCCGATGAAAAAGGGTATGTACGTATGCCGAATGTTGATGTCGTAGGGGAAATGATTAATACCATCTCCGCTTCTCGTAGCTATCAAGCTAACGTTGAAGTCATGAATACGGCAAAATCACTGATGCAAAAAACACTGATGATAGGTCAATAGGGAGAATAAATTGTGGGTATTTCCTCCTCAATGAATGAACCTTATGATAATACCATTATCGGGGATGCACCTTCTTCATACCATACGAAAAAAAGTGGTAGTGATGATATTAAAGGGAATTTCCTGACACTTCTCATCACTCAGATGAAAAATCAAGACCCAACAAACCCAATGCAAAATAATGAGTTAACGTCTCAGTTGGCTCAAATTTCGACCGTTGAAGGTATCGAAACACTGAATAAAACAGTAAATAACATTGTTGGGCAAATTGATCAAAGTCAGGCGTTGCGAGCATCTTCCTTAGTTGGCCGTGGTGTCATGGTCTCTGGGAATAAAATTGTTGTCTTTCAGCCAACCGACGGTAAAGGTGAGACTGAAAAACCTGGTGACGGGGATGACACAATTCCAACACCTGATACTCAAAATGAGAAAACGCGCCAGCAAATGGGAACGTATAAATCAGAAAGTACTGACCCAACTGCGCCTAGCGACGAACACCTTTTTTCAACACCTTTTGGTTTTGAATTACTCAGTCCAACTGATTCTCTTACGATAAACATCACCAATGCGAGTGGTGTGACCGTTCGTACGATCAATATGGACAAAAAGATGCTACCGGATGTTTATAACTTCTCTTGGGATTGTACTGATGAAGATGATAATCCTGTTCCACCGGGAAGTTATAAATTTACCGTTAACGCCACGCTTAATGATGCTCAGGTCCCTGTTAAGACACTGAATTATGCGCTGGTGAATAGTGTGTCCATGGTGGATGGTGGTGCCCGCCTTGATGTTGGCTTAGGTAATACCGTTTCATTGGATGAAATTCGTCAGGTTCTTTAACTAACACATATTCAACTTGGAGGGCGCATGTCCTTTTCACAAGCAGTAAGTGGTTTAAACGCAGCAGCCGCTAACTTAGATACTATCGGTAACAATATTTCTAACTCCGCAACCTACGGTTTTAAAGGTGCAAACGTTTCTTTTGCAGACGTTTTTGCAGGTTCTGGTGCAGGTCTGGGTGTTAAAGTTGCAGGTATTAGCCAAAACTTTAAAGACGGTAGTATCACTACCACTAACCGTCCAACAGACGTAGCGATTTCTGGCGGTGGTTTTTTCCGTATTGAAGATCAAAACGGTGGTGTTTTCTACTCACGTAACGGTGAATTTGGTAAAGATAAAAATGGTTTCCTGACTAATATGCAAGGTATGCGCGTAACAGGTTACCCAGTACAAAGTGTTGATGGTAAAAACGTGGTTCAAAAAGGGGCGACACCCGCGCCTATCGTTATTCCTACCGATATGATGAATGCAAGTGCAACCGAAAAAGTGGATATGACGGTTAACTTGAACTCAGCTGAAGAGACAATTGACCAAACGACTCATGCGTTTGATCCTAAAGATAATGACTCTTATAACTTCAGTACTAACGTAACAACTTACGATAGCTTAGGTAATGAACATAACTTGAACTTATTTTTTGTGAAAACAAAAGATAATGAATGGGAAGTTCATGCTCAAGATTCCACAACAGGTGAGCCGGCTCAAAATTTAGGCAAGTTAGTTTATAAAAATAACGGTGTATTAGACGAAGCGGCAACCAGCATTAACAACTTCACTACTGTATCTTATAAAGGTTCAGAAACCATGGATATGGCGATGAACTTTACAGGTAGTACCCAACAGAAAGTTGCTGAATCAAGCGTATCTAAATTAGCGCAAAACGGTTACCAAGCGGGTGAATTCACCAACTTCCGTATTGAGCAAGATGGCTCAATCATGGCGACCTACTCAAACCAACAAAGCCAAGTTGTTGGTCAAATCGCATTAGCTAACTTTGCAAACGCAGGTGGTTTGAGCTCACAAGGTGACAATATGTGGTCTGAAACTAACGGTTCAGGTTCACCAATTGTCGGTGTTGCAGGCTCTGGTGTGTTCGGCAAATTAACTAACAACGCATTAGAAGCATCTAACGTTGATATGAGCCAAGAGTTAGTCAACATGATCGTTGCTCAACGTAACTATCAATCAAACGCACAAACCATCAAGACTCAGGATCAGATCCTGCAGACTCTGGTTAGCTTGCGCTAATAACGCCGGAAATAATCTGTTATGGATCATGTGATTTATACCGCGATGGGCGGCGCCAGACACTCGATGGAAAATCAAGCTGTCGTGGCGAACAACTTAGCAAACGCATCAACGCCTGGATTCAAAGCGCAGCTTAGTGCAATGCGAGCCGTACCTGTCAATGGCGATACCTTACCAACTCGTACATTAACGGTAGCCTCAACGCCAGGTAGCGATCAGAGTCAAGGAACGATGAACTATACCGGCAGATCAATGGACGTTGCATTAAGTGATAACGGCTATTTGGCTGTTCAGCTTGATGATGGCACTGAAGCTTATACCCGAAACGGAAACATCCAACGTAATGCGGATGGCATGTTGATGGTACAAGGACGTTTGTTAATGGGGGATAACGGTGCGATTGAAGTACCTCCTCAGGCAAATGTCAGTATTGCCAATAACGGTATTGTGACTGCGCATGTTCCCACTGATCCACCAAAAATGTTGGGTCAGATTGGTCGTTTAAAAATGGTAAAACCAGAGCAAAACGACTTGGTGCGTGGTGATGATGGATTATTCCATTTATCACCGAAAGGCTCTGCGCGTGCTGGTGAGGAATTACCTGCGGATGATAGCGTGAAGGTGTTAGCTGGTGTGTTAGAAGGCAGTAATGTTAATCCAGCAGAAGCCATGGTCGATATGATAGCAAACGCACGACGTTTCGAAATGCAAATGAAGGTTATTCATAGCGCTGACGATAATGCGCAACGAGCTAACCAATTGCTATCACTGAGTTAAATAGTGTAAGGGGAAAACCATGATCCGTTCTTTATGGATTGCTAAAACTGGGTTGGATGCACAACAGACAAACATGGATGTGATTTCCAACAACCTCGCGAACGTCAGCACCAATGGCTTTAAACGTCAACGTGCGGTTTTCGAAGATTTACTGTATCAAACAATTCGTCAGCCGGGTGCAATGACATCAGAACAGACGAATGCACCTTCAGGTTTACAAATTGGTACGGGTGTTCGTCCGGTTGCGACCGAACGTTTACATAGCCAAGGTAACTTAGCGCCAACAAACGGAACACGTGATGTGGCGATTAAAGGACAGGGTTTTTTCCATGTTCAGTTACCTGATGGCACAGACGCTTATACCCGTGATGGCGCATTCCAAATGGATCAAAATGGTCAATTAGTCACCACCAGTGGTTTCCAAGTCGTACCAGCCATTATTTTGCCTGATACTGCGAAGAAAGTGATGATTGGTCGTGATGGTACAGTCAGTGTTGAAATGGAAGGTGATCCAGCTCCACAACAAGTGGGTCAATTGACACTAACTACCTTTATTAATGACAGCGGATTAGAAAGTGTGGGTGAAAACTTGTATTTAGAGACCGCAAGTTCTGGCGCACCAACTGAAAATGCCCCCGGTATCAATGGCGCAGGCTTGTTGTATCAGGGATATGTTGAAACCTCTAACGTTAACGTAGCTGAAGAGTTGGTCAATATGATCCAGACTCAACGTGCTTATGAAATTAACAGTAAAGCGATTTCAACATCTGATCAGATGTTACAGAAACTAACGCAACTCTAATTTCGTTTGTTCATTAGCCTGACAGGATTTCCTGTCAGGCGTATTACTAAAAGAGTATCGAAGATGGATACAAAGGTCATTACTGACAATTCTGGGGCAAGAAAGCTTAGTGTCAGATGGCGTCGTCATCAACGTTTAGGTACCGCCCTGTTGGTACTGACACTGTCGGGATGCGCATATATACCCAAAAAACCGTTAGTAGAAGGCAACACAACGGCGGTTCCAACGGCACCAACAGCACCTGCACCTAATGGCTCTATTTTTCAGTCAGCTCAGCCTGTTTATTTTGGCTATCAACCACTATTTGAAGATAGACGCCCTCGAAATATCGGTGACACGTTGACTATTACATTGCAAGAGAATGTGAGTGCAAGCAAAAACTCATCTGCGAATGCCAGCCGTAATGGTAAAGCAGGATTCCTTGCTGCGATTACGCCAGGATTTTTGGAAGGGGTATTTGGTAATAAACGTACCGATATGAGTATGGAAGGAAATAGTGACTTTGGCGGTAAAGGTGGCGCAAATGCGAACAATACCTTTAAAGGCACCATTACTGTGACCGTCGATCAACTTCTCGCCAATGGAAACCTGCACGTTATTGGTGAAAAGCAAATTGCTATCAATCAAGGTACTGAATTTATTCGTTTTTCAGGTGTTGTGAATCCAAGAACTATCAGTGGTGCCAATACCGTAAATTCAACCCAAGTTGCTGATGCTCGAATTGAATATATCGGAGACGGTTATATCAATGAAGCACAATCTATGGGATGGCTACAACGCTTCTTCTTAAATGTATCACCTTTTTAATGAGTAGGGTCCAGATGAAAAAAATAGCGATGAGCCTTTTCTTTATCGTGATGACATGTGTCGGTTTTTCCGCCCATGCCGAACGGATCAGAGATCTCACCTCTGTTGAAGGGGTAAGAGAAAATGCGCTGATTGGTTATGGTTTAGTGGTGGGATTAGATGGAACGGGTGACCAAACAATGCAAACCCCGTTTACCACACAAAGTCTGAATAACATGCTCTCACAATTGGGGATCACCGTACCACCCGGCACCAATATGCAATTGAAAAACGTTGCTGCGGTGATGGTAACAGCAAAATTACCGCCTTTTGGTCGTACTGGGCAATCAATCGACGTCGTTGTTTCATCATTAGGTAATGCAAAAAGCTTACGTGGTGGTACGTTGCTGATGACGCCACTCAAAGGTGTTGATAATCAGGTTTATGCTTTGGCTCAAGGTAATATTGTGGTTGGGGGAGCTGGTGCATCCGCAGGCGGTAATAGCGTTAAAGTTAACCAATTAGCGGGTGGACGTATTAGTAGCGGAGCGATTATTGAGCGCGAACTACCATCACAATTTGGTCAAACTGGTTTGTTGAACTTGCAACTGAATGAAGAAAACTTCACGTTGGCACAACATATCTCTGATACCGTTAATAAATTAAGAGGTGTGGGTACCGCTATTCCTTTAGATGCTCGTACAGTTCAACTACGTGTTCCTATTGGTAAAAGTGAACAAGTCCGTTTCTTGGCTGAAGTTCAAAATCTCGAAATTAAACGAGTTATTGCCGATGCAAAAGTGATCATTAATGCAAGAACGGGTTCTGTTGTTATGAATCGTGATGTGACATTAGGAAGCTGTGCGATTGCACAAGGCAACCTTTCTGTCACGGTTGATAGTCAAGTGAATGTAAGTCAGCCTAATACTCCATTTGCGGGTGGTAGCACTGTTGTAACACGTAATACGAGTGTGAATATGAGTGAACAAGGTGGCTCATTACAGCAAGTGAATGCAAGCGCAAGCCTAAACGAAGTGATCCGTACATTAAATGCATTAGGTGCAACACCGACTGATTTAATGTCGATATTGCAGGCAATGGAAAGCGCGGGTTGCTTACGTGCGAGATTGGAGATTATCTGATGAAAGATTTATCTCTGCTTTCTTCAATGCCGACGATGTCAGCGCCGGCATATGACAGTAATGCATTGAATAAACTTAAATATCAGGTCGGGCAAAATGCTGATCAACAAGGACTGCGCCAAGTGGCGCAGCAACTTGAAGGTGTTTTTGTTCAAATGATGTTAAAGAGCATGCGCGATGCAATACCTCAAGAAAGCATGTTTAATTCAGAAAGTACCAAAATGTACACCTCACTTTATGATCAACAAATCGCTCAAGACTTATCGCAAAAAGGCTTGGGCTTTGCTGACATGATAGAAAAACAGCTTTCTGCAAAAGTTACGATGGACCCGAGCGAAATGGCGGGAAAAACGCCAATGCCATTAGATGGCAGTGATATTTTTCAATCCATGCCAACGCAAGCCTTGGGACAAATGTATCGTGCAATGCAGCCTTACCAAAATGCAATTGAAAGTACGATTGGCAAGCTTAAAGGGTTATCTGAAAGCAGTGCTTCTTTTGCATCTAAACTGTTAGGGCCTGCGAAACAAGCGACAGAAGGCACAGGTGTACACCATCTTTTAGTTGTTGCTCAAGCGGCGCTTGAATCAGGTTGGGGTAAACGTGAAATTCTAACGGGTGAAGGTAAGCCAAGTTATAACCTATTTGGTATTAAAGCAGGAAATAGTTGGAAAGGGCCTGTCACAAACATTATGACAACCGAAGTGATTGATGGTAAGTCAATTAAAATGCGTGATAATTTCCGCGTTTATGGCTCTTATGTTGAAGCCATTCAAGATTATCTCCGATTGATTACTGAAAGTCCTCGTTACGCAAAAGTGCCTCAAGCTCAAACCCCAGAACAAGCCGCTTATCGTATCCAAGAAGCGGGTTATGCCACCGATCCAGGTTATGCGAAAAAACTGGTTTCAATCATTGGTCAATTAAAAGGAAGCGGTGAGCAAGTTGCTAAAACTTATACTCACGATTTAAGCGATCTATTTTAATGCTTTCCCCTCAAGTTTAGAGGGGAAGTACCGATAATAAAGACCAGAGCATTCATTCCAACTTGCCAGCTATGCTCCGTGCATACGGGTGATGACTAAACGTAAAAGGATAGACAAATGTCCAACAGTTTAATTAATACAGCGATGAGCGGACTTAATGCGGCACAAGCTGCGATGAGCACTGTGAGTAATAACATCGCTAACCAAAATGTAAAATGGTACAACCGTCAAATGACTGTTTTTAATGAAAACAGCGGCACAATGACCGGTAATGGTTATATCGGTAATGGTGTTAATGTTAGCCGTATTCATCGTGAGTATAACGAATTCCTTGCCGGTCAAATGAACCGTGCAATGTCAAAACAAAGCGCACTTAATAGTTATACCCAAAATATCTCACAAATTAATGATTTGTTAGCAGATAAAGGGAATGATGTTTCGAGTGCGATTGACGAATTTTTTACCAGCTTACCAAACGTAACCAATAACGCAGAAGACAACCCTGCGCGTACAACGGTAATTGGTAAAGCGGAAGCAATGGTGAATATGTTTGCTAAAGCAGACCAATCATTGCGTGATCTAGAAAAAGATATTAATAGTCAGGTGACAAACACCTCTAAAAATATCAATGAATATACAAAACAGATCGCAAAACTAAATAACGAAATTAGTCGTTCTAAAGGCTTCAATGGCGCTGATCCTAACGACTTATTAGACCAACGTGATCGTTTAATTCAAGAGCTAAATACACTGGTTGATGTTCAAGTAACTCAACAGGATGGTGGTTTTGTTAACGTCACATTTGCTAATGGTTTGCCATTAGTATCTGGTACTCGCTCTTATGAAGTATCTGCTATCCCATCAAGTAAAAATAGCGAACGCCTTGTTATTGGTTATAGCAATGGCATTGATGAAGTTCGTGAAGTGGATGCAAAACGTATTAAAGGTGGTGAACTTGGCGGTGCATATCGTAGCCGTGAAGAAGTGTTAGATCCAAGCCGTAACCAATTAAATCAATTAGCATTAGTGTTGGGTGATCAATTTAATAAACAACACGAACAAGGTTTTGATTTAGAAGGTAAAAAAGGTGAGAAATTCTTCGACCTTGGTGGCGCTCATGTTATGCCTAATGGTAAGAACAAAGGTGATGCCTCCTTTAATGTGGAATATACCGATACCAAAGCAGTGAAAGCGGCTGATTATACTGTTAAATATGACGGTAGTAAGTGGGATGTTACGGTAGAGCCGGGCGGTCGTAAAGTTGATGCTAAAGTAAGCGCAACGGGCGAATTAGAATTCGAAGGCATGAGTATCAAAATCAATGGTACAGCACAAAAAGACGATTCTATTATTGTTCAATCTGTAGGTAATGTGATTGCAGATATGAAAGTTGCGGTAACTGATCCAAGTAAAATTGCTGCTGCAGGTTCGTTAAATGCAGATGGTGAAACTGCACCAAGTGATAACGAAAACATGAAAAAACTGTTTGAGTTACCTGATGAAAAAGTTATTGATGGCAAAACAACAATTGCTGGTGGCTATGGTTCACTGATCAGTATGGTCGGTAACAAAGTGAATACGGCACAAGTTGACTTCGATGCTCAGGTTTCTATCACTAAAAGTATTATAGAACAACAACAGTCTGTTTCTGGTGTGAACTTGGATGAAGAGTACGGTGAGATGTATCGCATTCAAGAATACTACATGGCAAATGCAAAAGTTATTCAAACTGCAAACAGTATGTTTGATGCGATTATGCAAGTTTTCTAAGTAACCCTTCATCAGAATAAGGAATATCACTGTGCGTTTAAGTTCAAATCAAATTTTTAGCCAGCGAGTGGACAATATTACCAGTTCACAAAGTAAATGGATGACGGAAGGCAATAAAATCTCCAGCGGTCGTCGTGTTGAAAAACCATCAGATGATCCAATGGCAGCTTCCCAAGCGGTTATGGTGAAACAATCTGAATCTCGTAACCAACAGTATGCGACTGCTCGTGGATTTGCAAAAAACAGCATGTCTTTGCAAATGAGCTTAGCCAGTCAAATGGTTAATATCACAACGAAGATCCAAGAGACTCTGGTTGCCGCGGGTAATGATGCAACATTAAGCGATGAAGACCGTTCATCTTTGGCTGATCAATTACAAGGTTTAAAAGATCAATTAGTGGGTATTGGCAATACAAAAGATGGTGTTGGCCGTTATATCTTTGCAGGTTTCCAATCAGATAAACCACCTTTTGTCGCTGATGCAACAGGCAAAATCACCTATCAAGGTGGTGATAAGCAAATTACCCAAAAAGTAGATAGTAATATTGAAATGGTCACTAACTTCACTGGGATTGAAACATTACAATCTTCAGGGAGTAAAGGAACAGCGCCTGATATTTTTGAAGCATTAGATGGTGCTATTACTGCATTACGTGAACCGTTAACAGGTAAACCACAAGCTGATCGTGATGCAGCATTAGAAAAAATTGATGCAGCGAACCGCGTTAACCGTGCAACCTTAAATAATATTTCAAGTGTAGAAGCAAAATTAGGTTTACAACTTCAAGAAATTGATAATCTAGATGATTTAGGTGCGGATACATCGTTAAGAAATGCAAAACGTTTAAGCGAATTACGCGATTTAGACTGGACTCAAGCAATTTCTGATTATTACCAAGAAGAGTCTGTATTACAGGCTTCTTATAAAGTCTTTAACGACATGAAAGACATGTCGATGTTCAAGATGTATCGCTAATTATTTTAGTTTTGTTTTAAGACATTTTGATATCACCCCTGGTATTTATTTATCAGGGGATTTTTTTATTTATTAAAAGCAATAAACTATATTTTCTTTTTTAATGCTAAGAATAAGATTTTATCTTGAGTCGAAGAAGCTTTGAAACCATGATGAAGGTAAAAATGTTTTGCGTTTTCAGTTAAAGCATGAACCATAATCGCTCTAACACCAATGTTTTCAGCTACATGATGACAACGCAAAACAGCATCTCTTAACAAATCGGCACCAAGATCTTTTCCATGAAAAGTTTTATCAACAGCAAGTCTAGCTAAAATGATCACGGGTATTGGGTCTGGCATATTGTGGCGAATATGACTAATTGCTTCAGTATGGTTAACACTACCTGTTGCTAAAGAATAGTATCCAACAATACGTTTTTTATTTTTTCACAGACCACAAATGTACGTGATGCACCTAAAAATTGGTTTTTTAAACCTCTTTGTTTTATCCAGTAATCTAATACATTTTCACTACTATAAAAATCAACCACTTCATGTGAATTTGATAACGGCTCAGGTGCTGTTACTTTTCCCATAATGGTTTTCTTATTAATAACTTTTCAAGAGCAGGGTCAATATCAACCGGCGCATCAATAATTTCTATAAATTCCGCATATTGAGCATCATTTAAATTAAAGGTTCTACGGTCTAAAATGACGTCTTCAGCAGCTTGGCATGCTGTCTCAAGAATAAAGTCAGTACGAGATTTATGGAGAATTTCAGCAGCAGTATCAAATAAGTGCGCGTTGTGATTCTTTAGCGCGAATATTGAGTTGTACGTCAGCTTTCATATCACGCCTCCTTGTATAGCAATTGATATACATTGATTGTGGAATAAACAAACAATATTAACTACAAAAAAGCAGATAAATTTTAATTTGAGGACTGCGATTAAAAATAAGTCGATTTAAATCTCAAGAAACCAGCTGATGTAATATCAAAGTGATGCGATTAAACGTATCGCTAAAGACGCGCTCTGTAAATACAGGCAATGCAGGCATAATCATTGATAATGCTAACATACCAATAGTCAGCGTAAGAGGGAAACCCACCACAAAGACAGAAAGCTGTGGTGTCATACGGTTTAGAATACCTAATGAAAGGTTGAGCACTAAAAGTAGGGTGATTAATGGCATGGCTAGCATCATACCGTTAATAAAGATTGTACCACCACTTTGAACTAAAGTGAGAATGGCTGAAGAGTTAAAAGTTTGATTTCCAATAGGAACCACATAGAATGTATCAACTAATATTGATATTAACCATAAATGCCCATCAAAGACTAAAAATAGCAATATCGTTAACATATTAAAAATACGTGCCAAAATAGGCATGTTAGGGCCACCAGATGGATCGACGAAGGTGGCGAATGAAAGCCCCATCTGTAAACCAATCACTTCACCAGCATGACGAACAGACGCAAAGGCTAATTGCATTGATAACCCTAAAATCGTGCCAATCAAAATTTGTTGTAATAATACCCAAAAGGCAATAATCGAGAATAGAGGCACATTACTTTGTGGTAAACCAGGTGCGACTAATGCGGTTATCAAAAAGGCGAGCGTAATACGGAATTTCTTTGGTGTCTGTTTTTCACTAAATAGCGGTGCAGTACTAAACAGTGCAAGAATACGCACAAATGGCCAGAAAAAATCACTAATGTAGCCGTTAAGCATTTCACTGGTCAGTGTTATCATTGCTATTAACCAATCATCCCTGGAATGCCTGTAAATAAGTTATGCATATAATCGATAAGCAAACTTAACATCCACGGGCCAGCCACTAAAATAGCCGCTAATACCGCAAGAATTTTAGGAATAAACGATAATGTCATTTCGTTTATCTGTGTTGCTGCTTGAAGCATACTGATCACAAGACCGGTCACAAGCGCTGACAATAAAAGAGGGCCTGCGAGTGATAAAGCGATTTTCATCGCTTCTGTGCCCAGTGCTAAGACGGATTCTGGTGTCATGGATTACCTCAGCGCTAATTAAAAAAGCTTTGTGCAAGTGAGCCCAGTATTAATTGCCAACCATCAACTAAAACAAAAAGCATAAGTTTAAAAGGCAATGAGACTGTTGCAGGGGGCACCATCATCATACCGAGCGCCATTAATACACTAGCAACGACTAAGTCGATGATAAGAAAAGGAATGAAAATCATAAAACCAATTTGAAATGCGGTTTTTAGCTCACTGGTGATATAGGCAGGAACTAGAATACGCATAGGTACACTTTCGCGTGTTTCAAATGCTGGGGCATCTGCAAGGCGTGCAAATAGAGCTAAATCTGTTTCGCGCGTTTGTTGCATCATAAATTCACGCAGGGGTTTTGAACCATTGTCTAACGCTTGTTCAAAGGAGATTTTATCTTCACTAAAAGGCATATAGGCATCTTGATAAATTCTATCAAAAACCGGTGCCATAATGAAAAAGGTCATAAACAACGCTAGACCAAGAACAACTTGGTTCGGTGGTGCTGATGGTGTTCCTAATGCATTACGTAATAATCCTAGTACGATGATAATCCGTGTAAAACTGGTCATCATCAGCAAAACAGCAGGAATAAAGCCTAATGCTGTAATGAAGATTAAGGTTTGTACTGGCAGTGACCAACTTTGACCACCTCCCGGTAATGATTGTGTAATAACACTCGGAAACTGAGCAAACGCACTGGTTGGGAACAAGACTAAAACCAGTACACTAGCGAAGAGACGCCAACGTGTTAATGCGTTAAAAAAAGTGACACACTGATGCATTATGAGTTGCCTTTATCTCGCTTTAGCGTTTTTTGTAATATTTGAGTAAACAATGGCGATGTAGATGATGTTGTCGCTTCCTGCGAGGCTTTTTCAGGGATAGGTAACTTATGCAATAGATTTATTTGCGATGATGTTACCCCTAATACAAGCCATTCCTGTTCAATTTCAACAACAACTACACGTTCTTTTGCACCTAATGAACAACTTGCTTTGACGCTCAGTTGTGCCGTTGTTCCTTTAAATGAACCACGGGTAAAGCCAAAACGGCGAAATAACCACATAGCAACAATAATAAGAACGATAATGCCCGCAAGCGCCGTGCTAACTTGAGCAAGGCTTTGACCTACAGGCAATGGTTGTGTAGGCGTTTGAACTGTTTGTGTTGTAGCGGGCGCGGTAGTATTTACCGCACCTTGGCTGGAAAAGGAAGGAAGCTGTTCCATAAATTAACGGCTCAGACGACGCATACGTTCTGATGGCGTAATAATATCGGTAATACGAATACCGTATTTATCAGAAACAACAACAACTTCGCCTTGAGCAATTAAATAGCCATTGATAAGAATATCAAGGGGCTCACCAGCTAAACCATCCAGTGAAACGACAGAACCTTGAGACAGGCTGAGTAATTTTTTAATGGTCATTTTGGTGCGGCCTAACTCTACCGTTAATTTGACAGGAATATCCATGATCAAATTAATATCGGATAGATGATTAAGCGTATCGTCTTCAGGTAAAAGATGTTCAAATAAATCGGAACTATTATCCTGGCTTTTCCCAGTTTGCTGTTCCATTGCATCAGCCCACATATCCTCAGCCGATTGTGAATTATCAGTTGGGCGATTTGCATCACTCATTGGTTTGTTCCTCATCCAGAGCGTTTAAAACAGGGTTAATTAGGTGTTCAACACGAAGGGCATATTGCCCATTTACTGTACCGTATTGGCTTGTTAATACGGGCACACCATCAACATGTGCAATCAATCTTTCTGGTTTATCAATAGGGATAACATCCCCTTCTTTAAGTGTCAGCACTTTTGATAAACGCAGTGGGATGTCAGTAAAGTTTGCGACCAGTTCAAGTTCTGAATGCTGAACCTGGTTGACTAAACTATCTAACCAAACCCCATCTTCTTGACGAACATTTTCAATTGGTGGGTTGATCAGTCGTTCACGTAACGGTTCAATCATGGCAAATGGAATACAAATGCTAAATTCCCCGACCATCGAACCGATCTCTACCTGAAAAGGTGTCGTAACAACAATGTCATTCGGTGATGAGGTGATATTGGTAAATTTTACCTGCATCTCAGAACGAACATATTCAACTTGAATTTTGAAAATGGAATCCCAAGCATCACGGTAGGCATCAAGTGCCAATTTCAACATTTTGTTGATGATCCGTTGCTCTGTGTTGGTAAATTCACGTCCTTCCACAGGGATTGGAAAACGGCCATCACCACCAAACAGGTTATCTACCGCGATATAAACCAGATTCGGTTCAAAGGTAAATAACGCGGTTCCTCGTAATGGTTTTAAATGCACCAAGTTAAGATTCGTTGGTACAGGTAAATTACGAGCAAAGTCGTGATAAGGGTGGATTTTAACGCCACCAACAGTAATATCAGGGCTCCGACGGAGCATGTTAAACAGCCCCATGCGGAATTGACGCGCAAAGCGTTCGTTAATGATTTCTAACGACTGTAAACGTTCCCGAACCACACGACGTTGCGTGTTGGGGTCATAAGGCTGAATATCCGGTTCATTCGGATCCTTCGCTATCGCAGGTTCCCTGTTCGCGCTTTTGGCGTCGTCACCTGATGTGTCATCATTCAGCAGAGCATCAATCTCTGCCTGTGAAAGGATATTATCGCTCATAATGATTATCGCAGAATAAACGTGGTAAACAGTACATCGGAGAGGATCTGTTCAGATTCTCCCGGTACGAGAGTCGGTCTCAGCGTTTCTTTTACATCCGTCATTAGCTGGAGTTTTCCATTGTCTGTCGCAAGCTTGTTAGCTTGTTGACGAGAAAGCAGTAATAACAAGCGGCTACGAACTTCAGGTAAATAATCATGTAGACGCTTACGAGTGTCTTCATTATGCAATCTTAGTGTGATCCCTATGTAGAGCACTCTGTCTAAGTGTTCTTCGTCATCAATTAGATTTACCGTAAAGGGCTCTAATGACATAAAAACGGGTGCTGGTATAACTTTTTGCTGACTAGTGCCCGCTGAACCTGATTTAGCATGCTTCAATGCCCACCAACTATATCCACCGAATGCCGCTGCAATAATGGCGATCACCAATAATACGATGATCAGAATTAAGCTATAGCTTTTACGTTCATTGCTGTAATTAGACATGGACAGTTAAATTCCTGTTTTGTAGTGGATACGTGTTCACTGTTGTGGACTTCCATATCCATCTAAATCAACCTTAATTATCCCGCTATTTCTGTTTTTTAATGGCAGAAACAGATAGGGAAAAAACCATTAACTCTTACGTTTATTGACATAGTGTGTCCTCCCAATACATTTGTATTAGGCAAAA
Source organism: Proteus sp. G2669 (assembly GCF_009915245.1). NCBI lineage: Bacteria > Pseudomonadati > Pseudomonadota > Gammaproteobacteria > Enterobacterales > Morganellaceae > Proteus > Proteus sp. G2669. The sequence goes on from NZ_JAABLX010000023.1 coordinate 43,221, forward strand.
ATATCAACACCACCACGAGCAGATGCTAATTCTTGAGGCGTAAGGGTTATCTTTTGTAGTGCCGGTTCAGAGGCTAATTGCATTGAATTACCCTCTCTTCCTTGATGATTATCGGCACCATCTCCACTAAATTGAGAGGAATCTGACATATTTTGTTGTTGCCAACTGTCATTAGTGTCGCTAGACACCTGACTTTGCGTGAGCTGGATCCCATTTTCAGAGAGGGCTTGACGCAATTGATGCATGGCATTTTCTAATACAGAACGAACTTGACCACTTTGTGACGCAAGGTGTAACTGTGCTTGCCCATCTTCTATTTTCATGCGGATATGCAATGAACCTAGCTCTTCAGGGTGTAAACGTAACTCAGCTTTCTGTAAACCATTACGACTAAACATGACAATTTGCTGGTTAAGTTGTTGTTGCCACTCAGGGGTGCCCACTTGTGCATTTAAAACCTGTGTTGCCATTGGTGAAAATTGCATTTGTGGTTGTGTTGATGAGTGAGCATGGCCCGTAATGCCTTGTGAAGCAAAAGAAGGTGAGTTAGTGAGTGTGTTGTGAAGGTCGCTTTCTGCAACACGGTTACCTGCCGCCATTTGCTGCGCAACATTGTCTGCTAATTTTGCATTTACAGCTTGTTTATCGCCGTTTAGCAATGCATTCACTTTTTCTGCTGTTGGCGTTAAAAGTGTTGCGATGCTATCGACTTTTTTCGCAGAAGGTTTTTCTGCTTGATTAGCACCAACAAGTGTACTTTGTGTTGCTAATGTCGCTGTCTCTGGGCGTAGCTGGGTTAGCAGTGACTTTTCATCTGATTTCGATAGATTGAGCTTGTCGGTAAGGTTGAAGTCCGACATATCGCTATCTTTTGAAATAGAGCGTGCTAATGAGGCTAAACCTTCACCACGTTTAACTGATTGAGGCTGTTGTAATGCTTGAGTCAGTTGTTCTGAGGGAAGGGTAAGTCGTTTTAATCCCGGTAGTCCTGCTAACTGAACAGGAAGCTCTGCGGCAAGTTCTTCAGCTGATATTAATGATGAGGCGGTTCTATTTTCAACAATCGCTGCAAATTGTTCATTATCAGGCAAAGTAAGAGTCAATTGAGATTTCTCAAGAGATGGCTCTTCTATCACATTGGGTTCTGTGGTGACAGACGCAAGATGACTACCGTCTTCTTTTATTTTGTCTTCATCAGAGTGTGAATGTGCTTTATTCTCTTTTGTTGAATGGTTTGTGATATTGGCTGTCTTTTTATCACTCTGTGCATTTTGGGGTTGAGAACCCAAAAGCTGAGCGAAAGTCGGGGCATTATCACCGGGCTGACTATTTGAAGCGGATGTCGTTCCCGGAGAGGCTGCAGCGACATCCATGGTCAGAAGCGTTATCTCCATCAAGTTGTTCTCCGTAAAGTACTACGCTGTGCGTACTCGTCCATTTGTTTCTGTTCAATACGATCGAGATGTCGCTTACGGCTATCTTCGGCACGTTGCTCCAAAGTCTCAAATGCATTGAGTCGTTGCTGTTTTTCTCGCCATTGTTCAGTTGCAAGATCGAGTTGCGCCTGCCAATGTTGAAGTTGTTGTTTATGTTGTTCGATAGTCAATTCGAGCGTTTTGAGAAATTGTTGGTAGTTTTGCCACGATGCTGACGACATCCCCCCTAAATTCAACGTTTCGTTTAGACGTACACGGTATTCATCCTGATACCCAATCAACATATTGAGTTGCTGTTCCATTTGTTGATGACTCTGCCGGACCTGAGCCAGTTGAATAGCGGCTTGTTCAGCCGCTGTCTGTGCCAGTTCTCTCAGTGTCACTAAAGGTGACTGCTCCCGCATTGGAACCCTCTTTACTTTCTCTGATTATGTTCAGAATTAGTTTACTGTGATCAGTTGATTAAGTTGCTCACATGCACTTTGATAACTGCATTGCTCTTGGATATCTTGTTGTAAGAACTTCGCGAGAGACGGATAAAGAGCAATTGCTTTATCCAGCATTGGATCACTACCCGCGGCATAAGCGCCCACATTAATTAAGTCTCGGTTACGTTGATAACTTGATAAGAGCTGTTTAAACACCTGTACACGACGGTAATGTGTCTTATCAATTAACGATGTCATTGCTCGGCTAATAGATGCTTCAATATCAATAGCAGGGTAGTGCCCTGATTCAGCAAGTGAGCGAGAAAGCACGATATGGCCATCTAAAATGGCGCGCGCTGAGTCTGCAATTGGATCTTGCTGGTCATCACCTTCCGTTAAAACGGTATAGAAAGCCGTGATAGAACCACCACCATCAACGCCATTACCTGCACGTTCGACCAATGCAGGTAATTTAGCAAAGACAGAAGGTGGATAGCCTTTGGTTGCTGGTGGTTCACCAACAGCCAGAGCAATTTCACGTTGTGCCATACTGTAACGGGTAAGTGAGTCCATAATTAACAGGACATGTTTACCTCTATCGCGAAAATCTTCAGCAATACGTGTGGCATAAGAAGCACCTTGCATACGAAGCAGTGGTGATACGTCAGCTGGTGCGGCAACAACAACAGAACGAGCTAGGCCTTCAGTACCAAGGATATTCTCGATAAAGTCTTTAACTTCACGACCACGTTCACCGATTAAGCCAACAACAATGACATCCGCTTGAGTAAAACGAGCCATCATGCCTAATAGCACACTTTTACCCACACCTGAGCCTGCAAAAAGCCCCATACGCTGACCGCGACCAACCGTTAATAATGCATTAATTGCACGTACACCTACATCAAGAACATCTGTAATCGGTGTTCTTTGTAATGGGTTGATCGGTGGCGTAATGAGTGGGGCACGATAACCTGTATCCGGTGGTGGTAAACCATCTAAAGGGTAACCAGAACCATCTAAAACACGTCCTAATAACGCATCACCTAGTGGTAATTGGCGACCTTCATTTTCACCTCCAGGTGTGGCTTGGGCATAAACACGAGCCCCAGGAGTTAATCCCTCGACATCCTGTAAAGGCATTAACAACATCTGGCTACCATTGAACCCAACGACTTCACTTTCAACTTCTTCAACCGTTTTGCCAATGGTACGTTCGATTAAACACGTAGAGCCAAGAGGCATAACTAGCCCCTTAGCTTCCATGACTAAACCTGTTGCTCTGGTTAAACGGCCATATTGACGCACACGTGGAATTTTATTTAAACGTGCTTCTGCTTCACTGAGTTTTTCTAACCAACGCCCCAATCTTGCTGTCATTACAACGCCTCCGGTGCAGCAAGACGGCAAAGCTCATGCCAACGAGTTGCAATCGTGGCATCAAGATCGCCATCATTTGTTACAACACGGCATCCACCCACATGAATACTGTTATCGGCAACCACTTTCCAACCATGAGCAGAAAGGGAATCACCCAGCTCTTTTTCAATTTGTGGAATATGTCTTGGATTCACTCGTAACTGTGGATTGCTTGAGAACATTTGTTCTTGTTGCAACATTAAGGTTATTTGTGCAAGCAATGCAGAACCATCGCAGACAGCAGGTTGACCCAGAACTTCTTTGGCTGCTGTAAGGGCAATTTGCATTAAGCGTGATGCAATCACACTGTCTAGTCCATTCAGTGAATGTCTAAATTCAGCTAATAACCCTTGCCACTCATTAATTAATGGTGATTGTTGAGCAATGCCTTGGCGAATACCTTCTTCAATACCTGATTGTAATCCAGCCTGATAGCCTTCCTGATAACCCTGGTTTTTCCCTGCCTCAAAGCCTTCAGCGTGGCCCAATTTCTGGGCCTTGTCTTTCATGTCATCAAGCATATTAATTTGCTCAAGAACTTTCTGTTGCTGAACAACTTCTTTTTCCTGTTTTTCGACTTCCTTTTCGTCTTCTGTCGTTTCCTCGACAGTTAATGCCCAATCAGTGAGTTCTTTGGGAACCCAAGGCTTCCAGTTAGTATCAGTATGTTTATCAGACATAGGTATCGTCTCCTCCATGAAGAACAACCTCTCCAGTCTCTGCTAATTTGCGTACCACAAGCAGAATTGCTTTCTGCTCTGCTTCCACTTGAGACATACGAACAGGGCCGCGAGAATTCAAATCATCACGCATGATTTCAGCAGCACGTTGCGACATATTGTTGAGGAAGTGATCGCGCAGCTCTTGTTCGCATCCTTTCAATGCCACAACCAAGGAGTCGGATTCCACTTCCTGTAGAATGCGCTGGATAGAACGGTTGTCGATATCGATAAGGTTTTCGAACAGGAACATTTCGTCGATAATCTTTTGTGCCAATTCGCCGTCGTAATCGCGTACCGCAGTAATAACATTCTCTTCCTGCTGGCTTTTCATCAGGTTGATAATTTCAGCAGCAGTACGAACACCACCCATTTTGCTGCGTTTGAGGTTTTGACCATCAAGCAGGTTATTCAGTACTTCAGTTAACTCTGCTAATGCTGACGGCTGAACACCACCAAATGTTGCGATACGTAACATCACGTCATTACGTAATTTCTCATCAAACAGGGCAAGAATATCCGCCGCTTGACCCCGTTTGAGGTGAACCAAGATGGTTGCGATAATCTGCGGATGTTCGTCGCGGATAATATCGGCAGCCATTTGTGGCTCCATAAAGTTAAGCGTCTCGATACCTGTTGTTGTTTCACGGGTTTCAGAGATCTCATCTAACAGATTATTTGCACGTTCTTCACCCAGTGCTTTGACCAGAACAGAGCGCAAGTAATCGTTCGCATTCACATTCAACGCTGCATATTGAACAGCGTCTTCTTCAAAGCTTGCCATAACATCAATCAATTGCTGATTTGAGATATGGCGCATTGATGACATTGCAATACTCAGCTGTTGAACTTCGCGCGTACTTAGATGTTTAAATACTTCCGCCGCCCGGTCTTCACCGAGTGTTAGTAACATAACGGCGCTTTTTTCGGTTCCAGTTAAGTTATTACTCATTGCTCTTTACTCATCCATTCACGAATTACCATTGCAACGACACGAGGATCTTTCTCTGCCATTTCACGGATACGTTGGCTTTGCAATTCGGCACTGACACGTTTACGTGCTTGTTTACGTCTTGCTTCGTCATCTAATTCTGTTTCATCAACATCATCTTTAACTTGTAGCTTCGTTTTCAGCACGGCTTTCTGTGCGGCAATTTCAGCTTCACGGCGTTTTTCAAGCTGTGGTTTCACCAGTTTGCGCCATAAGATCCATGCGATGATGACAAGTAATAACCAGCGACCTAAATCTAATGCTTTCGCAAGAATTTCTGGGTTTTCCCATACAGGAACAGTAATTACTTTCTCTTCAATATCATTGAACTGCGAGTTCACGACACTTAATGAGTCACCACGTTCTTGGGAATAGCCCATCGCTTCACGAACAAGTCCTTCAATTTGCTGAATTTGTTCATCAGTAAGCGGAATTTGTTTAGTTTCAACAACAGGCTCTTCGCCTTCAGCCGCTTCTTTCGTATCTTCAATCGTTTTATAGTTCACGATGACAGCAACAGAAAGACGTTCGACATTACCCACAGGGCGTTTTATATGACGAATTCGGCGATCAACTTCATAGTTGGTTGTTTCATCTAAACGGCTATTACTGTTTGGATTACGCGTTAATGTACGATTAGTGCCCGTTGTATTGGCTTCATCTGTTTTCTCATCTTCTTGCGCTTTTGGTGTTTCAATTGGCGCTTGAGGTGGAGCAACAGGTTGATTAGACAATGCTCCTGGTACACCGCCCGCTAACATGCCACCATTTTGCTCACTTTGGCTCAATTGTTTTGAACGCACAGCTGCTTGATTAGGTGGCTGATTCGGCTTGTACTCTTCAGCGGTTTCTTCGGTATGAGAAAAATCAACTTGAGCAGTTACCTGAGCATGAACATTTCCACGACCCACGATTGGACCAAGTAATGTTTCAATACGTTGTTGGTAGCGGCTTTCTAGCTCTTGAACATATTTTAGTTGAATAGAGTTAAGGTCACGACCTAACGCATCAGGTTGTGTCAATAATTTTCCACTTTGGTCAACGATGGTCACACTGCTATCAGGCATCCCTGCAACACTGCTTGCAACGATATGCACGATGGCATTAATTTGACCTTCATCCAGCGCTCTACCCTGTAAAAGACCCACCGTAACGGATGCAGAAGGGGATTTCTGTTCACGAACAAAAAGGGATGGTTTTGGTAGTGCTAAATGAACACGAGCATTTTGTACAGGACCTAATGTCTCGATAGTGCGAGCAAGCTCACCTTCAAGTGCACGTTGATAGTTAATCTGTTCACTAAATTGGCTGATCCCGAACTTTTCTTTATCTAACAGTTCAAAACCGGCAGCACCGCCTTTAGGAAGTCCCGCTTGCGCGAGTTTCAGGCGTAATTCATGAACCTGATTGTCAGGCACCATGATCGCTGCGCCATTTTGTGACAAGCGATAAGGTACGTTCATTTGTGTTAACTGTGTGACAATTTCGCCACCGTCTTTATCGCTAAGATTACTATAAAGCACCTTATAATCAGGGCTTTGTAACCATAAAAATGCAGCAACAAAAATGGCAATTGCCGCCGAACCCGCAATAATTAGCGGAATTTTCGGATCGGCTTTTATCCGGTTAATAATGGCGTTAAAACCTTTTTTCTGGTTCACAACGTCGGTTTTTTCGGCATTCATAGACAATCCTTGCCTTGTAGTTCGGGATGAATACTAAAAGCGTGGCGTAACAAAACAGACTCCCCTTACGCAAATAAATAAACCTACTCTCAGGTGTCTCATTATTGGCCTTTTGCGTTTCATTTAATGGCGTAATTAGCCCTTAACTTTTGCGTCAATTACTCGCTTTGGAATGAAGCCCCTGTGTTAGGGTATAACTCGGTAAGCGTGTTGGTTCACTTCCTTACTATGACATTGATTCAGTAATTGAATTAGATGATTAACGCAGAGGTTTATATGTCAATTCCAGCTATTGAAAGTGTTCTGGATAAAATGCAAATCCAGACTTTGCAAGCATCCAATATTGCAAAACCCCAGCCAGTACAAGCAGGGTTTGCTACTCAGCTTGTTCAAGCTGTGGGTAAAATTAATGAAACTCGAGTGAATGCAACCAACAAAGTGCAAGCGTTTACCTTAGGTACACCCGGTGTCGAATTAAACGATGTGATGGTAGATATGCAAAAATCCAGTATCTCATTACAAATGGGCGTACAAGTGCGTAATAAGTTGGTCGCCGCTTATCAAGAAATAATGTCGATGCAGGTGTAGTACCTTATCATTTGATAAAGGTGGCTTTTCTTTTATATAGCTATAAAGGAAGCACCTAATCAAAACAGAATGGGGCATCTCGCTCAACGTCATTGAATGGATGATATAAGCTTTCGAATGTAATTAAACATTCGAATACTTATACTATTGTCTGTTATTTATGGTGATGAGTGCCCCGATTTGTGCACAAAGGATAAACACATCATTTTATTGATGTGCGTTTTTGCACATCTATACGAAAGCCACTCACTCTTTTATCTCTTCTTAGTATTAAAAACGGATAAAAGCGATTATCAAATAAGTGACTTAACCCATTATTTTATGAAACAGCAATAATATGAATAATATTAGATATGGCTGGTTTAATAAGAACTAGCCATATTTTTTATATTTAATAAAAAATACATACTAGATTTTTTCTTAGAGTAAGCACAATCCTTTATCATTCGATTTTTAAAGTTTTAGCTTTAATCAGTTTCTAATGATGCATTACATTGTTTTCTGATCTCTTTGATATTTCTTGATAAATCGTCAATGTATATTTCAGGATAAAAGAAGTAACTCACGGAAATATCATAATTTCCTTCCTCATTTTTCTTGTATTGAATTTTCTGATCTTGGTTTATGATATCTCTAGAACTAAAATAAGAACGTTGAATATTATTTGCATCATAAGTAAGAAATCCACCATCGCTGGTAGTAACTACTTTTTTATATTGGCTATATTGAGAATCAAGACTTTTGATAATATTATTATCTTTAACTTTGAATTTATTTAAATCATTTGTTTCATAGGAGTAGACAACGCCATACAATCCTGTGAACTTTAATTCTTTGAATTTTTTATAAAAATAAACCTTATAATTTCCTTCTTTTTTTCCATCAATAATTTCATCAAAGGTTATTGCTGTCATTGGACAGGTTGAGGGATATTTATCGATAGGTTTTATTACAAAATTTGTTGTCTTCTGAAAATCATTAAATGACATTCCCCATGTTAATCCCAATGGAGCTGGCTCGTTATAAATAGCGTTTTCTGCACAGGCACCAAAACTAATTAACGTCATATAGCCTATAATCATTTTCTTTTTCATAGCTATCTCATATTTATTGGTATCTATGCTTTGAGCATAGATATAGAAAAATAACATCGATTAATTATCTGTTAGTACCAGGTTGTGCCTACGCAATACACTTTATATTCTTTACCTGCCTTATAAGCTTTCAACACACCAATGGACACTTTTTTAACTGGTCAATAGGTGGAGCCTTAAATAAAAATACTTATAAATGAACCTAACGATAATAACTTGAAGTTCAGGGGGCACTAAGCAGAATAATATAAAGTGGTGCTACTAAAATAAGACTTATCGCTTGAAATGGCATTACTGCAATTGTTTTCAATGTATCTGATGGCTTTAAATGTTTGGAATAATAATTAACGTTAACAAAAATAGGCTTAGGTAAAGAGTATTTATCTAATAATTCATCTTTATTAGATAAATTAACCATCTCTCCATTAGCATAAAATTTGCCAATAATAAAAAATCTATTTTGATAATTAGGTATCTGATTTTTAATCATTTCCTCATCACTATTAGACTGATAGTTGCTGCTATAAAAATGATAAATACTGGCAAGTTCATCGAGTTCATCTATAGTGAAATCTTTAGGATCTAAATAAATCATATAGCTACCGTTAACAATACTCCCTGTTATTCCTAGGCTAGCGCTAAAATAAATCACTTTTTGATTATATTTAGATGTGGCAAATTTTTTCAATGCAGTAATAGCCTCACCTTTAAAATGATAATTAGTAGAATCACTAAGGATATATAAATTATCATTTTCAATAAGTGCTGATTTAACCTTAATGATATCTCCACTTTTGTTGCTATCAATTTTTGTATATGAAGAACAGGCAGTAAGAAATAAAACCATCAATAGTATTTTAAAAAATATTTTCATTGAAACCTCCATGTTAAATAAGTTTTTAAATCTTATTAGTGACTTATAGCAAACAATACTTAAATATAATTAAAGTATAGCAGGGGATGAATAAAGTTGAATTTTATAAAGAGAGTTATTGTGAAGAAGTTCAAATTAAGGTGCGGAAAGGTAATTGACAAAAATACGGATTAAATAACAAATCCATACTAGACCTTCCTCTTAGAGTAAGGCCTATCATCTTTTTAAACGTGATTTAAGGAGATGATTATGTGGGAACTTCTAAGAGATAATTGGTTTATTTTGATGTTATTACTTTGCCCGTTAATGCATCTCTTTATGCATAAACATCATCATGGTGAAAACAGTTCACATGATTGCTGTAAGAATAAAAAAGAAACAACGGCACCAGAAAAAAAGAAAACACATTTAGATGCTTAAGAATGCGACTTTATATTGCTTTTGAGCTAAATAATGAGATTTAGCTCAACCAAATTTCTTGAGATGTGTATTATCCCTCCGATTTTGCTGTGCCTTGATGAAACCGTAGTTGCCAATCATCGTGAGAGTTTTTTATCCAGAGGGATGAACGGTAAGTCTGTTTTATTTTTCTGTTATCTTCTAATTGATAACTGACATAAGTTAACAACACTACATCATCACTTAGTTGTGAAGCTTGATAGTTTTCTGAATAAATCTCTATATTGCTATTGTCGCTTGTAAGGCTGTTAATTGTGTCTGTTTTATTAACGCAAATACCAGAGCGACAAAATTCCATAAACTCATTATGTAAAAGTTGAATAAGTACGTCTGTATTTTTTCGATGGGTACTTTTGTGAAGTGTTTTTTCTTGTTGGATTAGTTTTTTATAAAGTTCTTCCATTGGTTTTTTTCTCGTTTTTTTCTATCTTATTTTTTCTTTATTTGACTACTTGTGAATATATTATGTGTTATTTGTTTTTATCTATTTGATTATATTGTCGTTATTTTATTTTTTGAAATTTAGCATAGAGGTTGTTATTTAGTAATTGCACTGTATATTTAAACAGTGTTTTGAGCGTGTTAACTAATGGAAATGTAAATAAGGATATTACTATGACAACGGTAACTACAAATAAAGCGCTTGTTTTAAGCGGTGAAAGTAAAAATGCCATTTTAACGTTAGATGAGCAAATTGTTAATTGTATTGGTGAAGATGCCAAAATTATTCATACCGGTAAGAAAGCTAAGATTTATGATAATGAAGGCACTGAGTATGATGAAGATAAAGGTACTATCAAGCACGGTAAAAATTCACTTTTTATTACTACTGGTGAAGAAAGTTTTATTGAAGCGTCTAGCAAATCAGTGGCTTTTGCATCAGGTAAAAAAGCAGAAATATCGTATCCATTTGAACATGATGAAAGTAATGAAGATACAGAGCTTAATCTTGTGAAAAATTCAGTCGCTATTACAACAGGTGATGAGGCTGTTATTTTTTGCTATGCATCTGACTCAGTCGCAATATCAACAGGCAATGATGTTTGGATACAAGATCTTACTGAAGGAAGTATTGGTATAGCAACTGGAAATAACACTAATGTTGTCTCCGAGGGAAACTTTAAAGCAGCAGCAATTTTTGGTGATCACTCTGGAATTAGTGGATTCGATGCAAGTTGTTCCGCTTTTGTTGGTGGTAAAAATTGTTCTGCTAATATTGGCCATAATGGATTGTTGCTATCTGAATTTCCTTTAGAAGCATTAAATGCGGGTACTAATTCAGTTATCGTGGTGGGTTGGCATGATGGTGAGCGTAAACGTTTCTCGACTTATTATCAGGGAACGGACTTTGAAGGTGATATTGAATGGGTTACAAAAGATCCTGAAACAGGGAAGAAAACAAAGCACTATAGAAGTAACACCTATAAAACAACAGAGTTAGGTGAATTAATTTTGCTGGAAACAAATGAAAGTGAACAAGATATTTCTTGGCAGAAAGACTAATGTTTGCTTAAAGAAAATTTAAAATATTTTAAAGCTCAATAATATTATTGGGCTTTTTCTAATGAGTCGTATTTAATCGTATTTTAAACCACAAAAAATAAAATCAGCTCACATACAAATATGAATAGGTATGATAGTACTAAGATTTCTATAACTTGATGAAAAAATAATGGGTTTACTGGTTAAGGCACTGATAGGTGCGTTTGTCGTGGTGTTAATCGCTGTTTTATCGAAATCTCGCCATTACTATATTGCGGGATTGGTTCCGCTATTTCCCACTTTTGCGCTTATTGCACACTATATTGTGGGTTCTGAACGCTCTATTGAAGCGTTACGCACCACCATTATTTTTAGCCTATGGGCAGTTATTCCTTATATGGTTTATCTAATTTCACTCTATGTGATGATTAACTATGTCAAATTATTTACGGCACTAGTTACGGCAGTGATTTGCTGGGTTATTGCTGCTTGGTTACTTATTCAATTATGGAACAAATTTCATGGATAGGGTCTTTGCTCTATCCTATTTATTGGCATGTTGAAAAATAAAAATAGAGAGAATATGAGAAAATTACTACAACAAAAAATAATTCAAATATGTAATGATAAGATTTCAGCCAAAGGAGAGGGCGTGGGATTATCCTTTTATGCTTTTTTTGCAAATAAAAATGACAACCCTGAATTATTAATGGAAGCTGCAACATGGTGGATAATAACGCATAAACTGGATCACTTTGAAAAAGCAGTAAAAATAAAAAAATTAGTGCAATCAGAAATGGAATATCACGCCTGATTTTTCTACAATACTGTTCATTTTTTTATAAAACAATTTTATTAAACTAAAAATTATTGATTATTATCACATTAAAGCGAGTCATAAACCGCTATGGTAATTACATGATTAATAACGTAAACGGTGATGATATGGAATATTGGTTTATTGCGTATAAAGTGCGTTCCAGAAATGGTGATACCTACGCCGGACATAAAATTGTAGAAACAGAAAGTGGGATCACACCCCATATTGCGTTAGATAAAGCATGTCAGGAAGTTGCTGAAGGGGCACAAGCTGATATTCCTGCGGTGAGAGTAGTTGCTTTTAATCGTTTATAAGATATTCTACCTAATAGAAAATCCTGCATTTATTTAATGTGGGATTTTTTTTATTTAAATTTTAAATTTGGTTATTTAATGTTCTTTTTATAAGCTGATTTACTAATAGAAATAATAAAAAATAAAGAATTCATTTATATTATTTAATTACATTGATCTGATAGAGTTTTTTCATTTCTTTTACTTAAATAAAATTCAATTATGTGATCTCGACTCTGCTAATTCATTTTTTATAATTGAACAAAAAAAGGCTTATAGGTAATGTGCTGGTGGGCTAAGGAATAGCTCAATACAAGGAAATAAAAATCATTATTTTGATTTTTTAGTCATTATTAAAAGGAAATTTACACTATGACAGTATTAACCGTTTATTTATGTGGTACCAGCTCTAACTCATTTGATAATAATAATCCTACCTTTTGGCAAGGGGAGTTAGTTGCCACTTTAGCGCAAAATAACCAAGGACGAGAGTTCGCACAGTGGATTATTGTTGATGGCCCAGGTAGTGGTAATCTACAAGAGGATGATTTATGGGTTGAAAGCCCTAATTACTCTGATATTAAAGGTTCGCTATTTGGTAGTGGTTGGGAAGAAAACGTCAACCATGCGCTTTGCTTAATGAAAGGTAACTTTGATTGGCAACGTGAAAAATTGACAGAAGAGCAGTATAACCAACTAAAAAAAGCGGGCATTCCTATTGATGATGTTAAGGTAACAGGCTCTTTTTTATGGCGTAAATATGACTATGGCGATCGCCATGTCACTCAACAGCAACTCCAACAACAAATTATTCGTATCTTCCGTAAAGATGGCATTATTCCAACACAAGTTAACCTCGTGGGCTGGAGTCGTGGTGGTATTACTTGCCATATGCTAGCAAATGCGATGTTGGCAGATCCTCAATTAAAAGATATTCCAGTAAATATTTTTGCGATCGACCCTGTTCCTGGCCCTCTGAATTTCCAACCTGAAAAAGTCACCTTGGGTAAAAACGTCAAAGAATATGTTGGATTTTATGCAAAAGATGAACGTTCAAAAGGATTTACTTGTGTGATCCCAACAGTTACATCTGAGACTAAAATGCATATTTTCCCTATTTCAGGGCGTCACGCTACATTAGTAGGTAATGCGTCTATTGATGGTAGTGAAGGTGAAAATGCACTATATGCACCGGGTTTAGTGGTTCGCCATTTTGCAGAAGTTTGTTTAACCCGTTGGGGCTGTGATTTAGCCAATAAATTAGCTTTAACGGATGCACAAATTACGGGCTATCACACCGATATTGCTAATGATGCAGATAAATATACAGCAATGCGTCGTAAAACCTATTCTATCCATGAAAGTACAGGTAAAGATGAACGTAAGGTTTCACTAGGTAAAGAGGGTAAAGCATTCTCTGAGATCGTTGGCGTACAATATAATCCATCAGCAGGTTTAACTGCAGATTATTTATCAGATAAGCAACTTTATGACGTGATTAAATAAATTATTATTTATCAAATTACTATGAGCTAATATGTCGCCTACACTACGTGGGCGATTTCTATTTCACTCTTTATATTAAACAAAACGATAAAATAAAGCTTTTTTCGATAATATTACATTATCATTGAGTGCTTTTTATTACTTTAAACCACGGGATAAAGCACATGAATTGGATTTTAAAATCATTTTCACAACTCACCACAGATGAGCTATATGCTATTTTGGCCTTAAGAAATCAGGTTTTTATTTGTGAACAGCAATGTGCTTATCAAGATCTGGACGGGATTGATCAAAATACATTGCACTTGTTTGCCAAAGAGGAAGAGAGTCAGCAACTTATTGCTTATGCACGTTTGTTGCCGCAAGGTATCGCATTTAAAGAAGCTTCAATAGGGCGGGTGATTGTTGCTCAAAATCAGCGGGGAAGTGGTATTGCACATCAGTTAATAAAAGAGGCGATTGCAACTACGTGCCGTCAATTTAATACCCATACAATCAAAATAATGGCACAGGCATATTTAGTCTCATTTTATCAATCAAATGGCTTTGTTATCGATTCAGAAACGTATCTTGAAGATAACATTCCACATATTGATATGGTGTTAGTGCAATCTGTTTAATCGGTGTAATCAAAAAAATAAAAAAACAAAAGTAGAAAAGGGTAAACGTTGATTTTTACGTTACCGATAACAAATTAGGCTGAATAATAAGAGTGACTTTTTCTAAGTAAAGACGCCATTAGCTAATAAAACCGCTTTTGGCGCAGAGGAGAGTTATTTAAGATTGAGATCAGGATAATAACTATGTTCTGTAAACTGACCATAGCTATTTTGTACCCTCTGCTCTTGTTCAGTCTGTCTAATTAACACGCCGAGCTCATCTAGACGAGCCCGTAATAAATTTCGCGTCTCATTTTCGTTTTCTAAGATTTTCTTTAGCATATCTGTGAGGCGTTGTTGTAGTCTCAGCTCACCGTCAGCCGGTTTTATCATCTTAGTGATACTTTCAACGCTTTTTAAATAATCCATTTCCATTTCTATCAGCTTGTCCCATTGCTGATCTTTGGCAAGCGTTAACATTTGCTCACTTGATTTTAAAACCTGCTCGTAAGCCGCCATAATATCCATATTGTTGTCCACTCTAATTTAATAAGAATTAATCTGTGTGCCGATTTGTTGCCAAGCATCAGAAATTTCAGTTAAGAGCTTGATGACTTCATGAATTTTTTCTGGGTTATTTTTTAAGTTAGCATCGAGTAGCTGATTAACCATATAGTCATAAAGGAGCTCCAGATTCTCTGCAAGCTCGCCCCCTTTCTCTTTATCCAGACCTTGTTTTAATCCGTTACCAATAATATTAATGGCTTTAGAAATATTTTCGCCTTTACCGGCAATATTTCCTTGTTCCATTAATATTAATGCACGGCGAAGGGCGCTAAGCGCCCCATTAAATAGGATCTGGATCAGCTGGTAAGGCGTGGCATTTAAAATCTCGCTTTCAACGTCGATTTGAGCATACATTTTACTGGCTGATTGTTGATACATAGTGTCCTACTTTTAAAAATTACATTAATAAACGGCCGATTGAAGCACTGGAGTTAGTCATGGAGTTAACCATTTTATCTAACTGTTGGAACTGGTTTTTATAACGTTCCATCGTGGCTGCAATATTACGTTCCGTGTTTTTAATTTGGCTATCGAGTGTTTTCTTGCGTTTTTTCACGCCATCAGTGGCAACATCTAAAGTACCATCATTAGATTGCAGGGTTTTTTTCAGGTAATTATAGGTTTGAGTACCAAAACCGGTTTCTTTACCATCACCCATAAAAAACTCTTTCACGTTAGCGGGTTTTTCTTTTAACGCTTCATCCAGTTTTTTGCTATCGATATCTAAAGAGCCATCAACCTTAAATTTAATCCCCATTTTATTTAGGGTATCCATATCTGAGGTGCCTTGTGAGCTTGTAACAAAGCTTTTTAGCTCAGACATAATCATACGGCTGGTACTATCACCGAGTAATACACCATTATCTTTAGATGCCGCTTCACCTTTCTCTACTTGAGTATATTTAGTCAGAGATTTATAGGTGCTGTTTAACTCATTATAAGCGTCTGTCCAAGCTTGGATCGCTTTTTTCATTGGCTCAATATCACGAGCAACATTGATAATTTCAGGTTTATCAACACCATCTTTATTGTTATCAGTGGTTTTTTTAAGATTTAAAACAATCCCTTCTGGGGCATCTTTAATCTCATTAGTCTGACGTTCAATATCGATCCCATTAACTGTTAACTTAGCGTTTTTAGCATCAACGATTTGTCGCATACCTGAAGTATGGGAAGCATCATCTTTTGCGGTCGAATTTGACAAAAATTGATTTAATTTATCGTCACCTTCAACCGTGATGGTCATTTCAGATTTAGTTCCTTCTTTCCGTGAAGTGAGAACTAAATAATTAGTATTATCATCGGCTTTAACAATAGTAGCCGAAACGTTGCCTTCTTTTTTATTGATTGCATCACGTAATTCAAGAATGGAAGTTTGTTTATCTTCTAATTCAATACGCAATGGTTTTTCTTCACCTGGTTGAGTAATAACAAGTGTACGTTTATTACCCTCACCTAAGGTTTCGCCTAAAGTTTCTTTCACATCAGAGACTTTAGTTGATTTCAGTGTTTGAGCTTGTGCTAACTGAGTAATAGAAACGGTGTAGTTGCCCACACTGGCCTTACCATCCGTCGTCACTTTAAAAGCATCAAACTCATCGTCTACTTTGGTTGCCACTATCTTGTCGAATTTTTTTAAATCTTCAGAGGCTTTTTGTAACTTATCAAGTTGGCTACGGATTTTACCGTAAGCGGTAATTTGCGCTTCGTAGCTTTTCATCTGTTTATCTAGGGGTTCAAGACGTTTATTTTCCGCCGCCTCTAATTGTGCCAATGTTTGGCTAAGAGGCATCCCTGAGCCCACGCCTAATGAAGCAATACCAGCCATACCGGTCTCCTTTCTGTGTTCGTAAAATAATCCTCAAAAACCGTTATCGGTAGAATCGGCGAAAAGTTTACGTCTATTTGGTATTTTTGATGAGTGAAACAGGCTGCCATATAGAAGCCTTTTATTGCCATTGGTGACCAATGTCGAATTTAGAAGGGAAAAGAAGGGCTGAGACGAAAATTGATAAAAAATGAATAAAAAAATAATAAATTAATTTCTTTGTTTATCATTGACTTGATATTAATTCTATAAAAAAACGCAGAAATATTTGTAGGAAAAGTTAAAGGTTGTATGTGGGGTGCCGATAAACTTGTTGCCGGTGATTAACACCGAAAATGAATAGGCAAACTTTTATTTTATCGACTTGATTTTAAAGGAATCTAGCTATGGCACAAGTCATTAATACCAACTATCTATCTCTGGTAACTCAAAACAACCTGAACAAATCTCAGGGAGCTTTAGGAAGTGCAATCGAGCGTCTGTCTTCTGGTCTGCGTATCAACAGCGCTAAAGACG
Organism: Proteus sp. G2669; assembly: GCF_009915245.1. Classification (NCBI taxonomy): domain Bacteria; kingdom Pseudomonadati; phylum Pseudomonadota; class Gammaproteobacteria; order Enterobacterales; family Morganellaceae; genus Proteus; species Proteus sp. G2669. Next base: position 60,525 of record NZ_JAABLX010000023.1, read on the forward strand.
ATGCAGCGGGTCAAGCGATTGCTAACCGTTTCACTTCAAACGTAAATGGTTTAACTCAAGCAGCACGTAATGCGAACGATGGTATCTCTATCGCTCAAACGACTGAAGGCGCTCTGAACGAAATCAACAACAACTTACAACGTATCCGTGAGTTAACCGTTCAAGCTAAAAACGGTTCTAACTCAGAATCAGATATCAAATCAATCCAAGAAGAAGTTGGTGAGCGTTTAAAAGAGATCGACCGTATTTCTGAACAAACTCAATTCAACGGCGTTAAAGTACTGAGCGGCGAAAAAGAAAAAATGACCGTTCACGTTGGTACTAACGACAAAGAAAAAATTGAATTTGACCTGAAAAAAGTTGATAGCAATGAATTGAAATTAAAAGATTTCTCAGTTGGTGCGGAAGGTTTAAATGCACAAAAAGTTAAAGCTTCTGATATCACTGATGGTAAATCTTTAAAAATTGATGCTAATGCAGTGAAAATTGCAGCTGTGGCAGAAGATTTAACAGCAACACCACCTGTAGTTGGTAAAGCAGAGCAAACACTTCAAGGTGCTGAGTTGAAAAAAATTGGTGACGATTATTTCGTTACTGGTAAGTTAGATGGCAAAGATGTTAAGTTTAAAGCTGAGGTAGGCACAGCTGATGCTACAACAGGTGAAGTTGCAGTAACTGTTAAAACAGAAGCCTTTGATTTAAAAGCAGCACAAGAAGCGGGTAAAGAGCAAAATACTGATGCTTTAACTAAATTAGATGAAGCTATCAACACTGTTGACGGTATGCGTTCTTCTTTAGGTGCGATTCAAAACCGTTTTGAATCTACTATCAACAACCTGAACAACACTGTTAACAACTTATCTGCTGCACGTAGCCGTATCTTAGATACTGACTATGCAACAGAAGTTTCTAATATGAGCCGTGGTCAAATCCTGCAACAAGCTGGTACTTCAGTACTTGCTCAAGCAAACCAAGTACCACAAACTGTTCTGTCTCTGTTACGTTAATTCGTACACTGACACAAAAGATACCTTTCTATATCCAAAAGGTCCTCGCAAGAGGGCCTTTTTTTGTTATTTTGTGTTTTATATTTAAACCCACTCTTTTTTAGTTTTTATTTTTCTCTCAATTTAATTCTCTTTTCTTTTAACTCAATAAGTTCTTAAAAATTAACTGACTGGCTTTTATTGCTATTTTCGCGACGCCAAAAACCGTAAAACCCTCGAAATTGATGACGATAGTGTTTAGGCAACGTTATTACAGTGACGTAATAACAAACCTATTCATGAAAAAAATATTTTAAAATCAAGTCGAAGGAATATTGTATGGCACAAGTTATTAATACCAATTACCTGTCTTTAGTGACCCAAAATAATTTAAATAAATCCCAAGGCGCTTTAGGCACAGCCATTGAACGTTTATCTTCCGGTATGCGTATCAATAGCGCAAAAGATGATGCGGCAGGTCAAGCGATTGCTAACCGTTTTACTGCAAATATTAACGGCTTAACTCAAGCATCTCGTAATGCCAATGACGGTATTTCTGTTGCTCAAACTACAGAAGGGGCATTAAACGAAATTAATACCAATTTACAACGTGTTCGTGAATTAACTGTTCAAGCTAAAAATGGTACTAATTCAAATTCAGATATTAGCTCTATTCAAAATGAAGTCACTGAACGTTTAGCTGAAATTAATCGTATCTCTGAACAAACTCAATTTAATGGTGTAAAAGTATTGAGTGGTGATACAGAAATGAGCATTCAAGTCGGTACTAACGATAAAGAAGCGATTAAATTTAAATTAGATAAAATTGATAATGATGTTTTAGGTGTTGGAAACGATAAGTTATATACCGAAGCAACAGTTAAAAAAGGTATGACTGAAATCGGGACTGCTGTATCAGCAGGTGATCTTGGTTCAATTTTAACGGGTGCAACTAAAATGTCAGGTAATGACACTTTATCTGCATATAAGGAAGATGGTAAAGAAGTCAAAGGAAAATATATCTATCATGATGATACTGGTTCTAAAGACTATTTGGTTTCAGCATCTGACCTTGAATTAACAGGTACGACAGCTAAAAATGAAGTGAGCATAAAAATAACATCAAAAAAACCAGCTAATGAATTTACAGCCAGCACTGGTGTTGATGTAAAAACATTAACCGTCAATGATGATGCGCTAGAAACATTAGATTCTGCCATTAATAAAGTTGATGAGGCACGTTCTAAATTAGGTGCGGTACAAAACCGTTTTCAATCGACTATTAATAATTTAAATAATACTGTGAATAATTTATCTGCTTCACGTAGCCGTATTTTAGATACAGATTATTCAACTGAAGTATCCAATATGAGCAAAGGCCAAATTCTGCAACAAGCGGGTACAGCTGTGCTTGCTCAGGCAAATCAAGTTCCACAATCTGTTCTTTCTCTATTACGTTAATCCCATTTTTAAATAATCCTCAAATTATACCCACTGCAAGATTTTGTAGTGGGTATTTTTTCATCAAAACAATCGTTTTTTTAATTAATCATTTATGAGTATTTCAACTCGCTAATTAGACGCTAAAATCTCACAAAATAAAATACTATGATTTATATGTTATTTTTTTATGAACAGAATGCATATTCAATGCGTCGATTTCTTTTAATGAGATAAATTATCAATTTAATTAACGGTTTTTCTAAGGATTAGCTGCAGGTGTTTTAAGGTAAAGTAGTTCTCGTAATGCAATGACAAATTAATTTATCAATGAAAACCCGATTTTTGCTGAAAATTTGGCATAGGTGAAAAAGAGGCGCTTTTGTTTCACTGTTCAGCCGATTGCTAAATTTATTTCGCCAGATAATGGTTTCCGGTCTTTTATCCAAAGGTGTCTTTTGTTGTGAGTGATTTGTATACCGCCGAAGGCGTGATGGACAAAAATAGCCTCTGGGAGCGATATGTCCCGTTGGTTCGCCATGAAGCATTACGATTACAGGTCAAGTTACCTGCGAGTGTTGAATTGGATGATCTTTTGCAAGCGGGTGGGATTGGGTTATTAAACGCCGTTGAGCGTTATGACTCAATGCAAGGTGCTGCCTTTACCACTTACGCTGTTCAACGTATCCGTGGCTCTATGTTAGATGAGCTACGTAGTCGAGATTGGGCGCCACGCAGTGTGCGTCGCAATGCAAGAGAAGTTACACATTCTATTCATCAATTAGAGCAGGATCTAGGACGACCCCCATTAGAACAGGAAGTTGCTGATCATTTGCAGATTGAGTTAGCAGAATACCGGCAGATCCTATTGGATACGAATAACAGCCAATTGTTCTCTTATGACGAATGGCATGAAATTTACGGTGAAAGCTGTGAACCGTCTCAAGACGAAGATCATGATGACAATCCATTACAGATGTTATTAGAAAGTGATATTCGCCAAAGAGTCATAGACGCGATAGAATTGCTTCCCGAAAGGGAAAAAATGGTTCTTACCCTGTATTATCAGGAAGAACTTAATTTGAAAGAAATAGGCGCAGTGCTTAATGTCGGGGAATCCCGCGTGAGCCAGCTACACAGCCAAGCCATAAAAAGGCTGCGAGCACGCTTAAACCCAGAGAAATAGAAGTTTTGCTTATTTTTGTTTTTGTTTATTAAGACTACAACACAGGGCTTTATCTCTTATGTCTGTTTCAACACAAAAGAAACGGCCGCTAAGCCGTTACATTAAAGACTATAAACACAGCCAGACTCATTGTCTACATTGCCATAAGGCGCTTGATCGGATCTCTCTCGTATTCAATCGCCAAGTTATCAATAAAGAAGCCATTTCTGAAATGACGGATTTAATTGATGATGAAACGTGGGAAACGTTACAAGAGAAATTTTCTGCGCTATGCCGTTTTTGTAGTGAGATTTACTGTAATAGTGAAACTGACTACTTTGACATTATGTCTTTTAAGCAGTATTTGTTTGAACAAACGGAGATGAGCCACAGTACTGTTCGTGAGTATGTGGTTCGTTTACGTCGGCTCGATGAATTACTGACTTCAACTAATTTTCCTCGTCAAGAATTTACGACAGAGAAAATTCAGTCAGACCTGAGTAAAAAGCTCACTCCCTCTGCATTTAGTAACTACAATATTGCGCTACGTAAGTACGAGTAATATCTCGATTGGTGTCAAGAGCCACCATCGATGAATAGCAGTCACTAATTGCGCTCAAGAGAGACCTTAAAAGGAGTAGCCTAGCCTGCTCCTTTTTCTTTTGACCTAATTCAAATGTCCTTTCTGTTTTTTCTTACTTAATCTCTCGTTGTTTTTCTATTTATTTATCAATGATTAAATACAATATTTTATTTATGGTATGCCATTAATATGCCATTAGCATGGCAATTAATAAGTAAAAAAAACGCCCCGAAGGGCGTAACTTTTAAGGTATACATAACGATATAATTCAATCAACTTCTAGGTTTTGGTTGACTTGGTGATAAGTATATTTACTAATTCAATAGTCGGCGATGGATAAATATAAAAAGAGTGAGAATAGTCACAGCATTAAGATAAATATCTATCTTGGCTATTTTTTATAACCATTAGATTAATAAAAGAAAAAACCACCTTTAATCAAAAAATTCTTAAAGGTGGTCTCAAAATAAAAAGAGAAAAAGAGGAGAGCTAATTAACTAATGGTCATTAAACTTGCGTTACCACCTGCGGCCGCGGTATTAATGCTTAATGCTCTTTCATGTAATAAACGCTCTAACAACAAGCCCGTTTCACCTCGTGAAAATCCTTGAACAGAAATTATTGCCCCTTTGCGTTGAGCAATTTTCTGGCAAGTTTCACGTAATTGATCACCATCACCATGATAAATAACCGCATTTATTTTCAGTGATTCATCATTCCAGTTTTCAGTCAATGTAATGGCTTTTCTAACAATATCAGGTAATTCACGGTATGTTTTTTGTGAGAATGCATTATTGACGATAATGGCATGACAACCCGAGGCGAGAACACCTGCTATTTGGGTTAACACATCTTGCTCATTATCTGAAATGCAAAGCACATTACCGCAAGGAACTAATTGGTAAGTATTACGTTCGCCAGTAGGACCAGGCAATACACGTAATGTTCCTGCTTGGGATGCAAGAGCATATTTTTCTAAGGCTTCATAGTGTGATTTATCTGCTTTGTTTGATAACCATTCCATATACTTATGGTAAGTTTGTAAATTACGCATAGAAGTATCAAGTGGGAATGTCTCATCTTGACGTGCTAGTGTTTGTGTTGCGGCATTTTCAGGGCGTTTAGATAATAAGCGATACAGATAAACAGGGCCGCCTGCTTTCGGGCCTGTACCGGATAAACCTTCACCACCAAAAGGCTGAACACCGACAACCGCACCAACCATATTACGATTTACGTATAAATTCCCGACTTTGGCATTTGAGGCAACATAAGCGATAGTCTCATCAATACGCGTATGAACGCCCATTGTTAAACCATAACCTGTTGCATTAATTTCTTCGAGTAATGCAGGCAAATCTTGGCTTGCATAACGCACAACATGTAATACAGGGCCAAAAATCTCTCTTTTTAGAGAACTGACTTTATCTAGTTCAATTAGAGTCGGTTGAACAAAGGTACTGTTATTTTCAATTTGTTTTGGCAGGTTATTGTGTGAAGCTTGATAAATATCGTAACCCGCTGTACGCATAACTTGAATATGTTTCTCAATACCTATTTTAGCTTCTTTATCAATAACAGGGCCAATATCGGTGGATAATAAACTCGGATCACCTATTACCGCTTGTGCCATTGCTCCTTTAAGCATCTCAATGGTGTGATCGGCCACTTCTTCTTGAATACATAAAAGACGTAACGCAGAACAGCGTTGACCAGCACTATCATAAGCTGAAGCCATAACATCTGTAACAACTTGTTCGGTTAATGCAGAAGAATCCACAATCATGGCATTTAAACCACCAGTTTCTGCAATTAAAGGAACAGGGTGACCTTCGCTATCTAATCGACCAGCTAAGGTCTTTTGTAAAATATGAGCAACATCTGTCGAGCCTGTAAACATCACACCACGAACACGTTCATCAGCCACTAAACGTGCGCCAATGGTTTCGCCTTGACCCGGTAACAGCTGTAATGCAAAGCGAGGAACACCTGCTTGATGGAAGAGTTCAACTGCTTTTGATGCAATTAAAGGCGTTTGCTCCGCCGGCTTAGCAAGTACGGTATTACCTGCGGCTAACGCTGCAGCGATCTGTCCGCTGAATATAGCTAATGGGAAGTTCCATGGGCTGATACAAACCACTGGCCCTAAAGGACGATGTGTATTGTTATCAAAATCTTGTGCAACTTGCGCTGCATAGTAATAGAGAAAATCAATCGCTTCTCGTACTTCTGCAATGGCATTGCTATAAGTTTTGCCCGCTTCGCGCACTAAAATTCCCATTAATGGACCCATTTGTTGTTCCATTAATTCCGCAGTGCGAACTAAGAAAGAGGCTCTTTGTGTAGGAGGTGTTGCAAACCATATTTCTCCATTTTCTTGAGCAACCGTTAAAGCAAAATCTACCTCGGCTTCAGTGGTTTCTCTTACTGTACCGACTGTATCAGTATGATTTGCTGGGTTTAGAACAGATTGAGGATCTGGTGTTTTTTCTGAAGAATTAAACGTATCACCTAACAACGGTTCACAATGTCTATTTTCAGTGGCCGAGGTTAATAATGCACTAGAGAGTGATGCCAAACGGTGTTCATTTGACATATCAATACCTGGTGAATTTTTACGTTCATCACCATAAAGCTGATGAGGAAGTGGAATTTTAGGGTGTGAAAGCCCAACTTGCCCCTCAGCCTGTGCTATTTTATTGACTTCTTTGACCGGATCAGCGACCAACTCATCAAGGGAAATAGTGGTATCCGCGATGCGGTTTACAAATGAGGTGTTGGCACCATTTTCAAGTAAACGACGCACTAAATAGGCAAGTAATGTTTCATGAGTCCCTACTGGTGCATAAATGCGACAAGGACGACCTAACTTTCCGTCTGCTATTTTTCCTACAACTTGTGCATAAAGAGGCTCGCCCATGCCATGTAAACATTGGAATTCATATTGTCCGGGGTAATAGTTTTGTCCTGCCAAATGATAAATTGCGGAAAGGGTGTGCGCGTTATGTGTTGCAAATTGAGGATAAATAAAATTAGGTGATGCAAGTAGTTTCTTTGCACAAGCCAAATAGGAAACATCGGTATACACTTTACGAGTATAAACAGGGTAATCCTCAAGACCATCAATTTGAGCGCGTTTTACTTCACTATCCCAATATGCGCCTTTTACTAAACGGACCATTAAGCGACGACGGCTTCTGCGAGCTAAATCGATGACATAATCAATCACTAATGGGCAACGTTTTTGGTAGGCTTGAATAACAAAACCAATCCCATTCCAACCCGCTAATTCAGGTTCAAAACAGAGTTTTTCAAGGAGATCGAGTGAAATCTCAAGTCTATCCGCTTCTTCTGCATCAATATTAATACCGATATCATATTGCTTTGCTTGTAATGTTAATGAGAGCAGGCGAGGGTAAAGCTCTGACATAACACGTTCATATTGTGCACGACTGTAGCGAGGATGTAATGCTGAAAGCTTGATTGATATTCCTGGGCCTTCATAAATACCTCTGCCATTAGACGCTTTACCAATGGCGTGGATAGCTTGCTGATAGGAAACTAAGTAATCTTGTGCGTCTTTTTCCGTTAGTGCAGCTTCTCCTAACATGTCATAAGAATAGCTAAAGCCTTTCTCTTCAAGCTTACGTGCATTCGCTAGTGCTTGAGAAATAGTCTCACCTGTAACGAATTGCTCCCCCATTAAACGCATGGCCATATCAACGCCTTTACGCACTAATGGCTCACCACTTTTAGTCAAGATGCGATTTAAAGAGTTAGAGAGTTTTTCTTCATTATGTGTAGAAACTAATTTACCCGTGAATAATAAGCCCCATGTTGCTGCATTTACAAACATCGATTGGCTTTGTCCTAAGTGTGAGCGCCAATTACCATGACTAATTTTGTCACGAATAAGGGCATCACGTGTGGCTTTATCTGGAATACGCAGTAACGCTTCCGCTAAACACATTAAAGCCACACCTTCTTGCGAAGAAAGTGAAAATTCTTGTAATAAGCCTTGTACAAGTCCTGAACGTCCAATGCCATTTTTTTGTTTACGTAATTTTTCGGCAATGGAATAGGCTAATTTATGCGTTGCTTGGGCTTCATTTTCAGGTAATGTCGCTTGCTGCAACAGCATAGGAACAGCCTGTATCTCAGGTGTGCGATATGCAGAGGTAATGGCAGAGCGTAAAACAGATTGCGGGTGAATATGTTCAGCAAACTCTAAAAAAGGCTGATAATGGGCTATTGGTGTTTCAGTATCTCCTTCAAGATCTTGCTCAGCAAATGTTGTATTAACAATATTCACCTGATCATTTTCAATTTGTTCAAGATAATTGAAGATAGCTTGTTTAATTAACCAATGCGATGTTCTATCTAATTTTTGTGCAGCCTTTTTTAATCTATTGCGGGTATCTTCATCAAGTCTAACACCCATTGTTGTGCTACTCATGCAGTGCTCCTCATATTCTATTTCTCATTCACAAGTACTGTTACCCGTTATTTTTATTAATATCATTCATGTTGCAACTTTGTGCAACATTGTTAACAATTTATTTATAAATAATGTGAAAGTGGTCAGGTTTTATGAGTGATTAAAAATAAATCACTTTATATCTTTTTGTATATCTATATAAATCAACTAATTATATTTATTTTATTGATATTTATATTTATAATGTGACCCGTCCTAAATAAGGTTGACACTTTTCCAATCTGAAATTGGAGAATGTAATGAAACCAATCACTAAACGGACTCAACGCGATTATTCTCTCGCTTTTAAATTACAGCTTGTTGACCAAGTTGAAAAAGGCGAAATAACCTATAAACAAGCCCAAGATCACTATGGTATACAAGGATGCTCTACTGTTTTAGTTTGGCTTCGTAAGCATGGTAGGTTAGATTGGTCAAACGGTACCCCTGATACTTTTTATAGAGGTTCAGCTATGACCCAATCTTCTAAACAACAAACGCCGGAACAACGCATTAAGATCCTTGAAAAGGAACTTGAAGAAGCTCGGCTTAAATCCGATTTTTTCGAAGCTGTGGTTAAAGTCATGGATAGAGACTTTGGAGTTCGTTTGTCAAAAAAGCGCAAAGCCGAGTTATTAAAGAAAAAACGGTTAAAAACCTCACCGTAACAATTGCTTGCCGTTTTATGCAGATCAGCCGACAGGCTTATTACAAGAGGCTGGATAGAACTGAGGAACGAAAGAAAGCAGATTCGGCCATTATTGATGTTGTTAAATCTGAACGAGTCTTACAACCTCGACTGGGTGGGCGTAAATTACATTTTATTTTAAAGCAAAAACAGATGGTTATTGGTCGTGATCGGCTATTTTCTTTATTGAAAGAACATCAGTTACTGGTGCCTAATAAACGGGCTTATCATCGAACAACCTTAAGCCATCATCGTTTT
>NZ_JAABLX010000024.1:0-65042 GCF_009915245.1 Proteus sp. G2669
GAGCCGAAGCCAGTCGAAGATACCAGCTGGCTGCAACTGTTTATTAAAAACACAGCACTGTGCAAACACGAAAGTGGACGTATACGGTGTGACGCCTGCCCGGTGCTGGAAGGTTAATTGATGGGGTTATCCTTAGGGAGAAGCTCTTGATCGAAGCCCCAGTAAACGGCGGCCGTAACTATAACGGTCCTAAGGTAGCGAAATTCCTTGTCGGGTAAGTTCCGACCTGCACGAATGGCGTAATGATGGCCAGGCTGTCTCCACCCGAGACTCAGTGAAATTGAACTCGCTGTGAAGATGCAGTGTACCCGCGGCAAGACGGAAAGACCCCGTGAACCTTTACTATAGCTTGACACTGAACATTGAGCCTTGATGTGTAGGATAGGTGGGAGACTATGAAATGTGGACGCCAGTCTGCATGGAGTCAACCTTGAAATACCACCCTTTAACGTTTGATGTTCTAACCTAGGTCCATAATCTGGATCGGGGACCGTGTCTGGTGGGTAGTTTGACTGGGGCGGTCTCCTCCTAAAGAGTAACGGAGGAGCACGAAGGTTGGCTAAGCATGGTCGGACATCATGCGGTTAGTGCAAAGGCATAAGCCAGCTTGACTGTGAGAGTGACGGCTCGAGCAGGTACGAAAGTAGGTCTTAGTGATCCGGTGGTTCTGAATGGAAGGGCCATCGCTCAACGGATAAAAGGTACTCCGGGGATAACAGGCTGATACCGCCCAAGAGTTCATATCGACGGCGGTGTTTGGCACCTCGATGTCGGCTCATCACATCCTGGGGCTGAAGTAGGTCCCAAGGGTATGGCTGTTCGCCATTTAAAGTGGTACGCGAGCTGGGTTTAGAACGTCGTGAGACAGTTCGGTCCCTATCTGCCGTGGGCGTTGGAAGATTGAGAGGGGTTGCTCCTAGTACGAGAGGACCGGAGTGAACGCACCACTGGTGTTCGGGTTGTCATGCCAATGGCATTGCCCGGTAGCTAAGTGCGGAAGAGATAACCGCTGAAAGCATCTAAGCGGGAAACTTGCCTCGAGATGAGTCTTCCCTGTCACCTTGAGTGACCTAAAGGAACGTTTAAGACTAAGACGTTGATAGGCTGGGTGTGTAAGCGTAGCGATACGTTGAGCTAACCAGTACTAATGAACCGTGAGGCTTAACCTGACAACACCGAAGGTGTTTTGTCTGAGAGACGAAGAGTAGATGAAGTAAGCTTGTTTAAGATTGAAATTGCTGGTTATGACGAGAAATCGGAGTAACGGGTGATTAAACAGAATTTGCTTGGCGGCCATAGCGCAACGGTCCCACCTGATCCCATGCCGAACTCAGAAGTGAAACGTTGTAGCGCCGATGGTAGTGTGGGGTCTCCCCATGTGAGAGTAGGGAACTGCCAGGCATTAAATAAGACGAGAAAGCCAACCCAATGGGTTGGCTTTTTTGCGTTTAGAGTTTTTAAATCGAATAATAATGAAAAATCACGCTATCGTTATTTAGATGCCCCAATATAGGGCATTTTATTATTAATTGAATAATTAACAAAAATTATGACGAGAAAAAGCAGCTAGCACAGTCCTTTCTGAAATTTCCAAATAGTCTTCCATTGCCATCGCCGCTTCTTGCGCTTTGCCATCCATTAACAGCATTAAAATCTGTTCATTTTTCTCAATATAAGGTGCATGTAGCAATTGAGGATCATTTAATAAGCCGAATGCTAAGCGTAATTCAGCTAAAATAAGCTGGTATTGCTTAAATAATCTGGGACTATCAGAAAGCTCAGCGATAGCGGTATGAAAATGCATGTTACAGGTTCCGACACCACTCCAATCTTGTTGTTCTTGAAACTTTTTTGCTTGATCGACACTATCTTGCATTCTAATAATGGCAGGGTGCATAGGATAAGAATGTCGCAGAGCATCACATTCAATTAATCGTCTTACACGATAAATATCCATGATACTTGCCATATCTGGCACTGAAACAAAAACACCACGATTAGGTTTATAAGTTAACAGCCCTTCTTGAGTTAATACACGAAAAACCTCTCTCAAGGTATTACGAGATATCTCTAGCGTTTCACTTAATGCGGTTTCTGAAAGTCTTTCACCAGGAGGTAATTCTCCGATAGTGATTTTTTGCCGAATAATATTGGCAACTTTTTGAGAAAGAATTTGTGGCGATGTTTTTTTCTGCATTATCTTCTGCTATTAGCTTAATAGAAACATCTATTCTATCAGTGAGCTTTACAATATATAACCTCTATTGTCGCTGTATGTTGCACTTATCACTCTCTACAATATTGCTTTCAGTTTGTTTTTATTAAAAAAATTGATTTTTTCTTTATTAATTTTTAATACTCAAATTTATTTTTCTTCATTTATATGCACTATTTTTGTGCATCTTATCTTTTTATGCTTCATTCCCGTGCATTTTTGATACGAATAAATTACCTACAATTGTCAATAAAATGTTAAAAATGCGATCTTCTTTGCACTTTTATCATCCTATATTTAAATCTATTTGCTTATTTATTCATCTATTATTATTAATTGTTCAACAATCTAATATCAGCTGATTAACAATCAGATATTCATGCTCAACAATGGCATGCAAATTGCCTTAGTAATAATAATTAAAATAATGATGATAAAGGGGGTAGCTTATGGCTACACAAGATTCTGCAAATACAGCTCCAACTTCGTTTATAAAAAGTAGACGTTCTTCTTTGATTGCCGCTATTTTTTTAATGGCAACCTCAGCAATTGGTCCTGGTTTTATTACGCAAACTGCAACCTTTACGGCGACAATGGGTGCCGCATTTGCGTTTGGGATCTTAGCGTCGATTGTGATTGATTTTATTGTGCAACAAAGTATTTGGCGAGTGATCACGGTAACCAATATGCGCGCTTCGGATATTGCCAACAAAGCTATCCCGGGAAGTGGCTATTTGCTGGCGATATTAGTTATCTTCGGTGGTTTAGTTTTTAACGTTGGTAATATTGCAGGTGCAGGATTAGGGCTTAATGCGATGGTTGGGCTAGATCCTAAATGGGGTGGGATCTTAAGTGCATTACTTGCGATCTATATTTTCTCTTCACGCAAAGCCAGTAACTTTATTGATCGTATGATTATTATTCTTGGTATGGTCATGATCTTACTCACTGTTTTTGTCATGTTTGCTTCTAATCCACCGATTGGTGAAGCATTAAGACAAACGGTTTTACCTGACTCTATTAATTTTGCCACAATTACCACAATTGTGGGTGGAACAGTAGGGGGTTATATCTGTTATGCAGGTGCTCATCGCCTTCTTGATAAGGGAACGACGGGTATTGAGAATATTGAAGCCGTATCGAGCGCTGCAACAAAAGGTATCTTAGTTGTTGGATTGATGCGCTACATTTTATTCCTTGCCATTTTAGGTGTTGTAGCTAGTGGTGTAACATTAGATATTTCTAGCCATGCTGCAAACCCTGCTTCACAAGCATTTCAACATGCTGCGGGTTTAACTGGGTTACGTATCTTTGGTCTTATCTTATGGGCAGCCGCTCTTACTAGTGTTATTGGTGCTGCTTATACCTCTATGTCATTTATCACTGTGTTTAAAAAAGGGATCACTGAGCGCCAGCGTAATATCGCAACCATTATCTTTATTGCTGTTTCATTAGCTATTTATATGATGATGGGAACAGCGCCCGCTGCTTTATTAGTCTTTGCCGGTGGTTTTAATGGTCTAATTTTACCTATTGGTATGACACTGTTTATTTTTGTTGCATGGCGTCGTCAAGACTTAATGAATGGCTATAAATACCCAGCATGGCTGTTATGGTCAGGCATTTTAGTCTGTGTACTGACTTGGTATATGGGCATCATGTCAGTAGGTGCGATTTTCAACTACCTCAATATTGCTTAAAGGAATAATAACAATGATAAATACCATCGATTTAAACAGTGATTTAGGTGAAAGCTTCGGTCAATGGACAATGGGCAATGATGATGCGGTACTTGAAATAGTCAGTAGTGCCAATATTGCCTGTGGTTTTCATGCTGGCTCCCCTGATGGAATTTTAAGAACATTAAAAGCGGCAAAACTGCATAATGTCTCGATTGGAGCTCATGTTGCTTATCCTGATTTAGTGGGTTTTGGTCGTCGTAATATGGACATTGCCAGTGATGAATTAACCGCTGATGTGATTTATCAAATTGGTGCTTTGCAAGGGTTAGCTAAAGCAGTAGGTTTGAGCGTGACTTATGTTAAGCCTCATGGTGCACTCTATAACACAATTGCACATGATAAACGCCAAGCGCTTGCGGTTATTGAGGCGATACTTGCTGTAGATCCTCAATTGGTATTAGTTGCTTTAGCAGGATCACCCTTGATTACTTTTGCTAAAGAAAAAGGGCTTCGTGTAATAGCCGAAGCCTTTGCAGACAGAGCTTATCACGCTGATGGCACTCTGGTTTCTCGTAAAAAAGAGGGCGCAGTTTTATATGATCCGGAACGTGTTGCACAACGTATGTTACAACTTGTACAAGAAGGTGGTATTGAGTCTATAGAAGGTATTTTTACTGCTATAGATGCAGATTCTATTTGTGTTCATGGTGATAGTCCTGATGCAGTCAATTTAGCCAAAAGTGTAAAAAAAACTTTAATAAATCATGGCGTTGTAATTAAACCATTTGCGCCTGCTTTACTGAAAAGTGAGGGGTAAATATGACAAATTTAATGAAAGCAGCTGCTGATGCAATCGCCAAAGCACAAGAGGCTCGATTAGCAATTCGTCATGGTTTAGCTATGCCAACAGCAGGTATGGCAAAAGGAATGACACAAGCAAATATGATTAGTTTGCCTCGTGATTGGGCATTCGACTTCTTACTTTATGCACAACGTAATCCTAAAAGTTGTCCTATCTTAGATGTTTGCGAATCAGGTAGTTATCGTACTGTTTTAGCGAAAGACGCCGATCTGCGTACCGACATTCCTCTTTATCGTGTTTGGGAAAATGGCAAATTAACGGATGAAATTACAGATGCTAGAGCCATATGGGCACAACACCCTGATCTCGTGACATTTCTTATTGGTTGTAGTTTCACTTTTGAAACGCCGATGTTAGAAGCGGGTATTGAAATCCGACACATCACGGATAACTGCAATGTTCCGATGTATAAAACCAATCGCTTATGTCGTCCAGCAGGGCGATTAGAAGGCGAGTTAGTTGTCTCAATGCGTCCTATTCCTTCTGATAGAATTGCTGATGCTGTAATGATCAGTGGTCGCTTTCCTTCGGTACATGGTGCTCCCGTGCATATTGGTTCACCTGAAGCTCTGGGTATTAAAGATATTATGTCGCCAGATTTTGGTTCACCAGTGAGAATTGAAGACGGCGAGATCCCCGTGTTTTGGGCTTGTGGTGTGACCCCACAAGCGGCGGTGATGCGCTCAGGTGTTCCTTTTGCACTTAGCCATGCTCCAGGGCATATGTTTATTACCGATGTGCCCGATGCAGCTTATCACGTATAAGGGAGGAAGATACTTTGCGCTTTTTACCCGTTAACTTATCTCATTTACTTGTCGAGCTTTCTTCTTTAAAAGAGACGCTCGCATTGTATGAATCTGTTAAACAAGCAGATATTGCTGCTATTGAAGATATTGTACCTGCAGCGAAAACGCTCTTAATTCACTATACGCCATGGCTAATCACGGCTGAAGAACTTGTTGTTCAGCTCCGACAATTAGAAATCAAAGCACTATCGGCACGTCAAACACAGTCATTAACGATCCCTGTTCATTACCAAGGGGAAGATCTTAGTGAAGTGGCTGAATTATTAGGCATAACCATAAATGATGTGATCCGCAGACATACTGAACAAACCTATCAAGTTGCATTCACCGGTTTCGCTCCAGGGTTTGCTTATCTGATCGCTGATGAAACCCAGCTCTATGTACCTCGTCGTAAAACTCCTCGTACACGGATCCCTGCTGGCTCTGTCGGATTAGCCGGTGAATTTAGTGGTGTATATCCACAACAAAGTCCTGGCGGTTGGCAGTTAATCGGAACTACGGAAATAAAAATGTGGGATCTATCACGCAAACAACCTGCCTTTTTATTGCCGGGAAATGAAGTGCATTTTATTGATGCACAAAAAGTACCAATAACAGTTTCATTACCTGAAAAAAAATCGGCAGTAGCTTCTCCTATCTCATTAAATGATAAAGGCTTATATGTCATTTCGGCAGGATTACAGACATTATTTCAAGATGAAGGACGAATTGGTGCTGCATCAATGGGGGTTTCCGCTTCTGGTGCACTAGATAAACCCGCTTTACATGCGGCTAATCGTTTGGTGGGGAATCCGACAACTTTCGTAGCACTTGAGATAACTCAAGGTGGATTAACACTTAAAGCGCGACAAGATTGTGTTATTGCCTTAACTGGGGCGGATTGTTCTATTTTATTAAAACCTGAGTCAGGAGTGAGTGAATATCTATCAAGCTATCAACCAATAGATGTTCGTTGTGGTGATGAAATTATTTTAGGGATACCAACAACAGGGGTGCGTAGCTATCTTGCTGTGAGAGGTGGGTTTGAATTACCTAAAGTTTTAGGTAGTCATGCTTTTGATACTTTAGCCCAAATTGGGCCTAGTGCATTGCAAGAAGGAGATGTACTTCACCTTAATAACGAAAGCATATCAAACCGTATTATTGTTGAGGAACAACCAATATTAACACTGCCAAAACAAGGAGATATCGTCACTCTTGATATTGTTTTAGGTCCTCGTACTGACTGGTTTACTGTGGATGCAATAAAGACGCTAACCTCTCAATTGTGGCAAGTCACACCACAATCTAATCGTATTGGTTTACGTTTACTAGGCGAAACGCCCCTTGCGCGAGAGCAACAACAAGAATTATCAAGTGAAGGCACCTGTATTGGTGCAATACAAGTACCAATTAATGGGCAGCCTGTTTTGTTTCTTAACGATCACCCATTAACAGGAGGCTATCCTGTTATTGGTGCTGTCGCTGAATATCACTTACCACTTGCAGGGCAGATCCCTGTTAACGCTAAAATTCGTTTTAATCCAATTACCGAATTTCAAGAATATTGATAGGAGAATGCCACTCATGACAACAATTAACCAAAAACAACGAGTGAAGCATCGAGTACTTATTGCAAACCGAGGCGAAATTGCGGTTCGTATCATTCGTGCTTGTCAGGATTATGGTGCTACTTCAATTGCTATTTATGCGAATGATGATATTGATGCACTGCATGTTCGTCTTGCTGATGAAGCTTATGGACTCAATGGTAATTTACCGAAAGAAAGCTATTTAGATATCAACAAAATTATTGATATTGCTAGTAAAGCTAAAGCAACGATGATCCATCCAGGCTATGGTTTTCTTTCAGAGCGTGCAGATTTTGCAAAAGCGGTACAAGAAGCCGGATTTATTTGGGTAGGGCCAAATTCTGAAACGATTGAGGTACTTGGCGATAAAGTGAAAGCGCGTAAAATTGCACAGTCAGTTGGTGCTCCTTTAGTTAATGGTACTGCTGATCCTGTTAATAATGCTAAAGAAGTATTAGATTTTGCCAAGCAATATGGTTTACCTGTTGCGATTAAAGCTGCTTTTGGTGGTGGTGGGCGAGGCTTAAAAATTGCCCATAAAATGGAAGAAATTGAAGAGCTTTATCATTCCGCAGTACGAGAAGCTGTCACCGCATTTGGACGTGGCGAATGTTATGTTGAGCAATTTCTAGATAAACCTCGCCATATTGAAGCACAAATTATCGCAGACAAACTGGGCAATGTTGTTGTTGTCGGAACACGAGATTGTTCGCTACAGCGACGTAATCAAAAGCTGATTGAAGAAGCACCTGCACCTTATTTGACAGACGAACAACGTGAACGTATTCACCAGTCAGCTAAAGATATTTGTGCTAAAGCGGGCTATATCGGGGCTGGTACAGTTGAATTTTTATTAAGTGCAAATGGCACTATCTCATTTCTGGAAGTAAATACTCGTCTACAAGTAGAACATCCAGTGACGGAAGAAACCGCAGGTATTGATTTAGTTATCGAGCAGTTACGTATTGCTGAAGGTTTGCCACTCAGTATTGATAAAACACCTGTCCCGCGTGGCCACTCTTTTGAATTTAGGATCAATGCGGAAGATCCCACCAAAGGTTTTTTACCGACACCAGGTTTAATTACGCATTTTTCTCAGCCTTCAGGCCCCGGTGTGCGAGTTGATAGTGGTGTTGCTGAGAATAATCAGGTTTCACGCCAATTCGATTCAATGATGGCCAAACTGATAGTGACGGGTGCAACTCGCGAACAAGCTATTGCTCGTGCTCGTCGAGCATTATCGGAATTTAAAATAGAAGGCGTGGCAAGTGTATTACCTTTCCATTGTGAAATGATGGAACACACCGATTTTACTGAAGATTTTAAGGTACATACTCGTTGGATTGAAACTGATTTTCAGGCAAAAAATATTCATTTCCCTCGTAGTACACCAGCAAAAAATGAAGAGCTAGTTCGTACCTTTATTGAAATTGATGGTCGTCGTCATGAACTCGCTTTGCCTGCTCAATTACTGTCACTTTCTGCGGTAATACCAACAGTTGTTAGTGCTAATCATGAGAAAGAAGAGAATGAAAAAGCGGTGATAGCGCCAATCTCTGGCGTATTACATAGCTGGATCTTATCTGATGGTGATAAAGTCAAAGAAGGTGATGTTATTGCTATTATGGAAGCGATGAAAATGGAAGTTCAGGTGATCGCATCTCGTGATGGGGTATTACAGCAAAAAGCGAAAACAGGCGATTATTTTTCAGCAGAAACCGTTTTGGCTGAAATAAATTAAGAGTGTTAAATAACTAATATACTGATTAATAAGAATAATAACTGCCTTTAATCTTAGCCCTTGAATATGAGTAAATTCCGTATTAAAGGGCTTTTTTATAATAACTTTATTTATATATCCATTTGTTATATCTAATTCCTTTTGGTTATAAGTTATTTTGCCTATAATCTAGGCTCGCTAAATTATCAGCAAAAGGAAATAGGATGTTACTCGTCTCACAACTGCTTATCGGCGCTGCAATAGGGTTAGTTATTACAACGACCGGAGTTGGCGGAGGCGTTATTTTATTGCCTGTTCTTATTTATCTTTTTGGAATGAATGCATTAGCGGCTGTGGCAACGGCTAATTTGTTATCTATGCTAATGAAACTCTCGTCTTCTTATATCCATTTTCGTTTAGGTAATATTCCATTAAAACCCGCATTATTAATTTTGACGATCATGTTTCCTGCAACTTTTTTAGCGAGTTATGGGGTGACGTGGTTGGGATCGCAACCTCAATATTACGATCGTGTTGAATCTGGTATTAATATTTTAATGATCGTTGCCATCGTATTTTCATTGATCTTGTTTTTACAACGGATGATAAGAAGATCAACAGGTTCAGATCCTTTAATTTCTTTGCCACCATCTTCATCTGTTACTTTTTCTTCCTTATTTGTACCAGGAATGAGTGCAGGGTTTGTGCTTGGAGCGACGGGAGTTGGAGGTGGATTAGTGGTATTGCCTGTATTAATGCGTTTTGCACAAATGGGGATTAAGGAGGCGATTGGTACCTCTATTTTTATTACCACCATTCTTTCGGGTGGCTCAGCTATCGCTTATAGTGCTGGTGGTTATACCGATGTTCACACGGCACTTATTCTCTGTTTAGGATCATTACTTTCTATTCCGCTAGCACGCTATCTTTTAGTGTATTTATCAGAGCGTTTTTTCCAATACTTAACACTGTCTTTTATTCTGATCAGCATCATTATGATGAGTTGGAAGTTAATAAATTAACTTAATGTAAGATCGAGTGAGTCAATTTTTCTCTTATTACCTTTCGTTAGACTAAACTAATCTATCATCATGAGATTAACTTTTAAG
Organism: Proteus sp. G2669; assembly: GCF_009915245.1. NCBI lineage: Bacteria > Pseudomonadati > Pseudomonadota > Gammaproteobacteria > Enterobacterales > Morganellaceae > Proteus > Proteus sp. G2669. Next base: position 9,966 of record NZ_JAABLX010000024.1, read on the forward strand.
AATAAGTAGAAACGAGATGAACATTAAAATAGGTGATGAATTTTTAGTTTATATGGCGCTAGGTGAAGAAAGCTATATGAAAGAATATTATCGTGTTGTTGAGTTAGATACTCAACTTTCTCAAGTAACAGGTAAGTTACTCAAAAGAACAACGGCTGATGATAAAAATATTGGTTTAGGTCGTTGTGAATTAGAGGGTGGTATTGAGCAATTTGCATTAGAAGATATCTATCCTGTTAAAGAGTGATCTTAATTGCAGATCACTCTTCTTAATTCGTTTGTCGTTTAGGCTACTGGCGCATTTTCAGGTAGTGCAGATGTTGGTAAACCGAATACTTTGTCAAATACCCAGTTATAAACGAAAGTATAACAAGGGATAATGATGATCAGCGCAAAATCCATAACTAATGCCTGCCATAACGAAACATTAAGCCACCAGGCAATTAATGGGATTAAATAGAGTACCAGTGTTAGCTGAAATCCAATAGCATGTACAATACGACGTCTAAAAGTTCGAATTCTTGAAATCTGCCGACTTTCCCAAAATTCAAACATACAGTTATAAATAAAATTCCAACTCACCGCGATTGTTGTTATCACAAGTGCTAATGGGCCCGTTACTGCTGTTGAGCTATCAGCCAAAAGAGCAAGTCCAACGGATGAAATAACCCACCCAAAGATCTCATAAGCTGTCACGTAGACAATTTTTCGTTTGATACCTTGCATTGTACTCTCTTTTTTCTGTGGATTAGTGTTGTTAAGCATCGTAAGATAAATCAGCAAGAATGACAGAAAAAGTCAGCTAGTATCAATTTAACTGAAACATCAGGAGTGAACATGCAGTTTTCAAGTGAACATATTGCGATATTTTTAGCCGTGATGGATAAGGGATCTTTTTCTGCGGCAGCACGTTCATTAAAACGCGTTCCTTCTGCAGTTAGTATGGCGATTGCCAATATGGAAGCTGAATTAGGTTATGCACTTTTTGAGCGCTCATCACGAGAGCCTCAGCCAACCGAAAAAGCCAAAGCACTTGAGCCTCATGCCAGAATGATCGCAGAGCAATTAAAATTATTACAAGTGCATGCACAAGAGCTTTCAATGGATCTCGAAAGTGTCTTAAATATTGGTGTTGCAGCTGATATTAATCCTGATTATTTATTACCTGCGTTATCTGAATTAACGCAACGTTATCCATTACTTAATGTGAATGTGATAACCGCGGCACAAGATGACATTATTGAGATGTTACATTCGCATAAAATTCAATTATGCCTAGTCTATGGGGGATTATATGTGAATGGTGATGAGCAGTTTCAATATCTTGGCTCTGAGTCATTGGTGGCAACGATATCTGCAAGCCATATTGCATTAGCCCACCCTTCTGGCGTATTTATTGAGGATTTAGTGAATGTTCGCCAAATTATGATCGCAAGTCACACCAAAGAGTTGAGGGATGAGCGCTCATTAGTGGCTACAAATTATTGGCAAACGGATAGTTTTCAAATGGCATTAGGTATGGTTGAAGCGGGAATGGGATGGGGTAATTTGCCATATTCGTTGATTTATACTCAATTGCAAAAAGGTAAATTAAAACAACTTCAGTTTAAAAATACGAAAAATGAGTTGCGATTGCCTATTCATGCCATGTGGTTAAAAGGGGAGTCGTTACAAAAAGGGGCAAAAGAGTTAGTTGAGCTGATGAGTTCTCATCAGCCCATTGTACCTAATTTTGATTAATCGACACGTTGTTGATGAACCCAAACGGCAACTTCTACGCGAGATTTTAGCTTCATCTTTTTCAGTAAATGTTTAACGTGTACTTTGACAGTACTTTCTGTGATATCAAGTTTACGTGCGATCATTTTATTGGATAGCCCTTGCGCTATTAGTTTTAAAATATCACGTTCACGCGGGGTGAGCTGTTCAATATCACGCTCACCTTCAGAACGATCTTCACGTAATGATTCCGCTAAAATCGGTGTTAATGCAGGACTGACAACCATTTTTCCGGCCGCCGCTTGTTTAAGTGCTGCAAGCAATTCTTCAGGCTCCATATCTTTTAAAAGATAGCCATCAGCACCGCGTTTTAACGCCGTCACTAAATCATCGCTGTAGTTTGATACACTAAACACAACGATCCTTCCTGATAATGACTTTAATCTCAACTGATCAAGTGTTTCAAAACCATTCATTCCTGGCATATTCAGATCCAGCAAAATTAAATCTGGATCTAATTCTTCTGCGAGTTTCACGCCTTGAATACCATCACCCGCCTCCCCAACGACAGTTAATGTTGTATCAAGACTTAAGAGTTGCTTTACGCCATTGCGTAGCATTGGGTGATCATCAATGAGTAAAATTGTCGCTTTTTCTGTGGGTGATCCCATGTTATTCATTACGACTTGCTCCATGTTATACAGGGTCTTTATGAGTAGTGATTAATGGAAATTTAACAAGCACTTGAGTACCGCCCTGTTCACGTACTTTTATAGTATAAGAGCCATTTAAGCTATTTGCGCGTTCACGCATAATAATAAGGCCATAGTGATTTAATTTTTCAGGGTTAGGACTAATTCCTTCACCATTATCGTTAATTTTTAATTCAATAATGCCATTATTAAGAGATAAAGAGACTTCAGCCCAGTTGGCATTAGCATGCTGTAATATATTATTCAATGCTTCACGTACAATTTGAACCACATGAATACTCTGATGTGAATTCACACATTTTGCAGGCAATTGATAGTCAAAATTAATAGCAAACCCAAGTCGCTGATTAAATTCATTCAATGTACTTTCTAATGCCGCTAATAATCCCGGCTCAGTAAGTTTTAAACGAAATGTAGTTAACAATTCTCTTAGCTGGCGATAAGCCACGTTAAGCTCTTCTCGCATCTCTTTGAGTAATTTTTGGCAATTATCCGGTAAGGTTTCTGACTGCATTTGCAAATAACTGACTTGCATTTTTAAACATGAAAGTGATTGTGCGATAGAGTCATGCAATTCACGGGCAATAGCAGAGCGTTCATCCATGAGTAAAAGCTGTTGTTGTTGCTCATTTTGTTGTTCCATTGCCAGCATGGCGGAGATTTGTTTTGTCAGTAATAACATTAAATTATTCTGCTCGTCAGTCAGGACTGTGTGTTCGGGTAGTTGCATAACAAATAACCCATAACGATGGATCTGATCAGCTAATTCCCAATGCAATAGTTCACTGCGTAATGGAATAGTGGCTGAAACCGTTTCATCACAGCGCTCACATTGTTGATCTGGGCAATGCTCAGGACGTGAGTGCGGTTCTAAACTGATTTCATTAAATAATGTGTGATGATTATCCTCATATAAACGTATCTGCAAATAGGTATCAGGAATAATTTGTTGAAGTTCAAATAGTATCTGTCTTAATCGAGCGCAAAGAGGGGCAGGGGAGTGTAATTGCTGGCTTGAATGATAAAGGTAAGAGAGTACTTTGTTTTTCTGTTGTAAGTCGTGCGTTTTTTCGACCACTCTTTTTTCTAATTCGCTATATAGCGTTGAAAGCTCTTCTGACATGGTATTGAGTGCAATACCTAATGTTGCAATTTCATCATGATGAGCACGTTGATGGAAGCGGGCTGAAAAATTACCATGACCAATTGAATTCGCCATTTGCATTAATTGTTGCCAAGGATGCAATAAACGGCGGCGGAAATGCCAGACAGAGCCAAATAACAGTAAGAGTGTCAGTGCGGTAAATATAAGCTGAGTGTAAGCTACCAGCCTTATTTTTTGTTCTGTTAACTGATCTATGCTTAATACTAGTTTGTCTAATTGAGAAACAAACAAGGCGACTTCTTGTTTTGCATCATCTCGTTGTTGTGCATAGAGCAAGGTTGGTTTTAAGGTTTCTTTCCAATATGTATTTAACTGGGCATATTGTGATTGTAATGATGCATTACTCAGGACTTGGAGTAACTCATTGCTGTCTAAATCGGTTTCTAATTCATGAAGGTAATAACGATGCTGTTCATCTAGAGGTAAAGCAGATAGTAAGCGATAGCTTTGCATCCGTAGCGATCCAGATTTATTAATCGCATGAGCATTACCTTGTACACTCAAAATAATATGGTTAGAAATCGCCATTCCTACCACACCCAATAGAGTGAAAAGTAACATTAATATCGCTATTTGATTAATAATTGAAAAACGGTAGTGCCATTGGATTTTATGCGTGCTCATCATTTTTTTCCAAGTTGATTCCGTCGCTATCTTGCCTTAAAAAGGTATCAAATGTCATATACTACTAAAGTATTACCTCTAAATAGCTGGTAAGGGTAATTTCACCTCTAAATTATTGTGTTTTCTATTTAACCTTATAATTTGTAATGACAAATCAGGAATAACCCTATTAATACTTAGGTGTAAACAACCACTTTAGCTTAAAAATCAAACAAATGTTTGCTTGATACAGATCATGACTTATTAACAATTCTAATCGTAAAAAGGTGCCAATCTAACCGTTAATCGAGGTTGTTATGGCACTCACTCAACACCCAGAAAAAATGAGAAAAGGGGTGATCGAAGATTGGCATCCTGAAGATAAAGCTTTTTGGGAAAAGACTGGTCAAAAGATCGCTTCACGCAATTTATGGATTTCTGTTCCTTGTTTACTTTTATCGTTCTGTGTATGGATGCTTTTTAGTGCGGTTGCAGTAAATTTGAACAAAGTAGGTTTTAACTTTACCACAGATCAGTTGTTTATGCTGACTGCACTGCCTTCAGTCTCAGGTGCTATATTACGCGTTCCTTATTCTTTTGTTATTCCTATTTTTGGCGGTCGTCGCTGGACAGCAATCAGTACCGTATTTTTGATTATTCCTTGTCTCTGGCTGGGTTTTGCGGTGCAAGATACAACAACGTCTTACGCAACCTTTATTGCTATTTCACTGTTATGTGGTTTTGCTGGAGCAAACTTTGCATCCAGTATGGCAAACATCAGCTTTTTCTTTCCTAAAGCACGTCAAGGTGGGGCATTAGGATTAAATGGTGGATTAGGCAATCTGGGTGTCAGCGTTATGCAGTTGGTTGCACCATTAGTGATTGGCGTTGGCGTATTTGCTATGTTTAGTGGTCCGGGTGTTGTTCAGCCAGATGGTTCACGTTTATGGTTAGAAAATGCTGCATGGATTTGGGTTCCTTTCTTATTTATTCTGACATTTGCAGCATGGTTTGGTATGAACGACCTTGCAGCTAATAAAGCCTCTTTAAGCCAGCAATTACCTGTTTTAAAACGGGGTCACCTCTGGCTATTAAGCATTTTATACCTGTGCTCTTTTGGTTCATTTATTGGTTTCTCTGCGGGTTTTGCGATGTTATCTAAAACCCAATTCCCAGATATCGTTATTTTGCATTATGCCTTCTTTGGACCTTTATTAGGTGCTTTAGCTCGTCCTGTAGGTGGCGCTTTGTCTGATAAATTCGGGGGTATTAGAGTCACGCTGATTAACTTTATCATCATGGCAATTTTCTCTGCTCTACTCTTCTTAACACTACCTGAAAACGGTGCTGGTGGCTCATTTATCGCATTCTATGGCGTCTTTATGGTGCTGTTTTTAACTGCAGGTTTAGGTAGCGGTTCTACATTCCAAATGATTGCAGTGGTGTTTAGAAAAATCACTGTTGATCGCATGAAAGCACAAGGCGCTTGCGATGAAGCTGCTCAAAAAGAAGCGGTGACAGAAAGTGCTGCGGCGCTTGGTTTTATCTCTGCAATTGGTGCAATTGGTGGCTTCTTTATTCCTAAAGCCTTTGGCACATCGCTTGCAATGACTGGCTCACCTGCCGGAGCCATGAAAATCTTTGTTCTATTTTATATCGCCTGCGTCTTGATCACTTGGTTGGTCTATGGACGTAAACACAATAAACAATAATGACGAATTATACGCAATGTGAGAGCGCTCGCGCGCATTGGGAGAGTATCTGATGAGTAAGTTTCTCGATAGATTCCGCTATTTTAAACAGCTTGGCGATACCTTTTCAAAGGATCATGGCCAAGAATTAAATGTTAATCGTGACTGGGAAGATGGTTATCGTAGTCGTTGGCAACATGACAAAATTGTCCGTTCCACTCATGGTGTTAACTGTACAGGCTCATGTAGCTGGAAAATTTATGTCAAAAATGGGTTAGTAACTTGGGAAACCCAACAAACGGACTACCCGCGTACACGCCCTGATTTACCCGATCATGAGCCTCGTGGTTGTCCTCGTGGTGCAAGTTATTCATGGTATTTATACAGCGCGAATCGCGTTAAATATCCCATGGTACGTAAACGCTTAATTAAATTATGGCGTGAAGCGAAAGCACAACACAGTGATCCTGTCGATGCTTGGGCTTCAATTATTAGCTCACCAGAAAAAACTAAAAGCTATAAACAAGCGCGTGGACGTGGTGGTTTTGTTCGTTCTTCATGGTCTGAAGTAAATGAAATTATTGCTGCTTCTAACGTATTTACCGCTAAAGAATATGGTCCTGATCGTATTATCGGCTTTTCGCCAATTCCAGCAATGTCGATGGTGTCATACGCTGCGGGTGCGCGTTATTTATCACTTATTGGCGGGGCATGTTTAAGTTTTTACGATTGGTATTGCGACTTACCACCAGCATCACCAATGACATGGGGTGAGCAAACAGACGTTCCTGAATCGGCAGACTGGTATAACTCATCTTACCTGATTGCCTGGGGCTCTAACGTACCGCAAACACGTACTCCAGATGCCCACTTCTTTACAGAAGTTCGCTACAAAGGAACAAAAACCGTAGCGGTAACACCTGATTATGCTGAAATCGCTAAACTGTGTGACCAATGGTTAAATCCAAAACAAGGTACTGATAGCGCAATGGCAATGGCGATGGGACACGTTATTCTTAACGAATTCCACGTTAAACGCCAAACAGAATACTTTAGTAACTACGTGCGCACTTACACTGACATGCCAATGTTAGTGATGTTAGATAAACATGATTCTGGCAATTTAGTTGCGGGTCGCATGTTACGAGCTTCTGATTTAGTGAACAATCTCGATCAGGAGAAAAACCCAGAGTGGAAAACCATTGCTATTGATGAGAAAACACAGCAACTGATTGCTCCTCAAGGTTCTATGGGCTTTCGTTGGGAAGGCGCTGCTAAATGGAATCTTGAGCCCAAAGACGGTAAGAGTGGTGAAGAAGTCACTTTACAATTAGGGCTTTTAGAGAACCACGATGATGTTGTTGACGTTGCATTTCCTTACTTTGGTGGCATCAAGAGCGAATACTTTGAAGGTGTTGCCCTTGATGATGTAATTGTTCATAAACTGCCTACTAAGCGTATTACACTTGCGAACGGTGAAGAAAAATACGTTACAACCGTCTATGACTTGCTATTAGCAAACTACGGTATTGATCGTGGTTTAAATGATGAAAATTGCGCATCAAATTACGATGAAATCAAAGCATATTCACCAGCATGGGCTGAAAAAGTGACAGGTGTAGGCCGTCAAGATATCACCCGTATTGCGCGTGAATTTGCAGATAATGCAGAAAAAACACATGGTCGTTCTATGGTGATTGTGGGAGCCGGTATTAACCACTGGTATCACATGGATATGACCTATCGTGGCATTATTAATATGCTGATTTTCTGTGGTTGCGTCGGTCAAAGTGGTGGTGGCTGGGCACATTATGTTGGACAAGAAAAATTACGACCACAAACAGGTTGGTTGCCTTTAGCTTTTGGTCTTGATTGGCAACGTCCGCCTCGCCATATGAACAGTACGTCATTTTTCTATAATCACTCCAGTCAGTGGCGTTATGAAACCGTATCACCAACAGAGTTGTTATCGCCACTAGCGGATAAATCACGCTTTAGTGGTAGCTTGGTTGATATGAATGTGCGTTCAGAACGCATGGGATGGTTACCATCGGCGCCTCAATTAAATTTAAACCCTCTGTCTATTGCGAAAAAAGCTCAAGAGGCAGGTGTTAGTGCCGCTGATTACACCGTTAATGCATTGAAATCAGGTGAAATTCGTTTTGCTTCAGAGCAACCTGATAATCCACAAAACTTCCCACGTAATTTATTTATCTGGCGCTCTAACTTATTAGGTTCGGCGGGTAAAGGACATGAGTATTTACTGAAATACTTGCTGGGAACCGAAAACGGATTACAAGGTAAAGATTTAGGCGAGCAAGGCCAAGTTAAGCCACAAGAAGTGGAATGGCAAGATAACGGTGGTGAAGGTAAAGTTGATTTAGTGGTGACTTTAGACTTCCGTATGTCAAGTACCTGTCTTTTCTCAGATATCGTTTTACCAACTGCAACATGGTATGAGAAAGATGATATGAATACGTCGGATATGCATCCCTTTATTCACCCATTAACGGCCGCGGTTGATCCTGCTTGGGAGTCTAAAACAGATTGGGAAATCTATAAAGGTATCGCTAAAACCTTCTCTAAATTATGTGTAGGTCATTTAGGGGTTGAAACGGATTTAGTGACATTGCCTATTCAGCATGACTCTGCCGCTGAAATGGCACAGCCTTTCGATGTGAAAGATTGGAAAAAAGGTGAATGTGACCTTATTCCGGGTAAAACAGCACCACACCTTATTCCTGTTGAACGTGATTATCCAAATACCTATGCTCGCTTTACCTCACTTGGCCCTCTGATGGATAAATTGGGTAATGGTGGTAAAGGGATCAGTTGGAATACGCAAACAGAAGTCGATTTCCTGAAAAAACTCAATCGTGTCCGTCATGATGGTGTGGCAAAAGGGCGTCCAGCAATTGAAACCGCGATTGATGCAGCCGAAGTTATTCTTTCTTTAGCACCTGAAACTAACGGTCAAGTGGCTGTAAAAGCGTGGGATGCATTAAGTAAAGTGACAGGACGCGATCACACTCATTTAGCCAAAGTGAAAGAAGACGAGAAAATTCGTTTCCGCGATATTGTTGCTCAGCCTCGTAAGATTATCTCAAGCCCAACATGGTCTGGTCTTGAAGATGAGCATGTCTCTTATAACGCCTGTTATACCAATGTTCACGAGATGATCCCTTGGCGTACGTTAAGTGGTCGCCAGCAGTTGTATCAAGATCACGAGTGGATGCGTGCTTATGGTGAAAGTTTAGTGGTCTATCGTCCACCTATTGATACTAAAGCGATTGATGCGGTTAAAGGTAAAAAACCAAATGGTTTCCCTGAGAAAGCGCTGAATTTCCTAACTCCTCACCAAAAATGGGGTATTCACTCAACCTATAGCGATAACTTACTCATGTTAACGCTAGGTCGTGGTGGCCCTGTAGTGTGGCTGAGTGAAGATGATGCCAAAGAGATGGGAATTAGCGATAACGATTGGGTTGAAGCGTACAACAGTAATGGTGCGTTAACGGCAAGAGCCATTGTCAGTCAACGTATTCCTGATGGCATGATTTATATGTATCACGCACAAGAGCGCCAAATAAACCTACCAGGATCTGAAATAACCGGAATGCGAGGTGGTATTCACAACTCAGTGACGCGTGTTTGCCCTAAACCAACCCATATGATTGGTGGTTACGCTCAATTGGCTTATAGCTTTAACTATTACGGCACTGTGGGCTCTAACCGTGATGAGTTTGTTGTGGTGCGTAAAATGAAACAGATTGATTGGCTTGATGGTGAAGGTGATGCTTATCAACAGACCCTGAATGGACAGGAGAAGGCATAATGAAAATTCGTTCACAAGTCGGTATGGTACTGAACCTCGACAAATGTATCGGTTGCCATACCTGTTCAGTAACCTGTAAAAATGTTTGGACTAGCCGTGAAGGTGTTGAATACGCATGGTTCAATAACGTTGAAACAAAACCAGGTACAGGGTATCCCCAAAATTGGGAAGACCAAGAGAAGTGGAAAGGTGGCTGGATCAAAAATATCAAAGGTAAATTAGTACCAAGAATGGGTAACCGTGTTGGTCTATTATCTAAAATTTTTGCCAACCCAGATGTTCCAGCATTGGACGATTACTATGAGCCGTTTGATTATGACTATGAGCATTTAAAAAATGCACCAGAAGGCTCATTACCGACAGCACGTCCTCGTTCACTGATCACCGGTCAGCGCATGACCAAAATCGAAAAAGGCCCAAACTGGGAAGACGATTTAGGGGGGGAATTTAGCAAACGTGCAGCGGACAAAAACTTCGCCAATATGCAAAAAGAGATGTACGGGCAGTTTGAAAATACATTCATGATGTATTTACCTCGTTTATGTGAACACTGCTTAAATCCTGCTTGTGTGGCGACATGTCCAAGTGGTGCAATTTATAAACGTGCTGAAGACGGTATTGTACTTATCGACCAAGATAAATGCCGTGGATGGCGTATGTGTTTAACTGGGTGTCCATATAAAAAAATCTATTTCAACTGGAAAAGTGGTAAGTCAGAAAAATGTATTTTCTGCTATCCACGTATTGAAGCCGGTCAGCCAACACTGTGCTCAGAAACCTGTGTAGGGCGTATCCGTTATCTGGGGGTAATGCTGTATGACGCAGATAAAATCTCACAAGCTGCCAGTGCGGATAATGAAAAAGATTTATACCAAAGCCAGTTAGATATCTTCTTAGATCCCTTCGATCCTGAAGTGATTGCAGCAGCTGAAGAGCAAGGTATTCCGTTAAGTGTGATTGATGCAGCACAACGTTCACCTGTTTACAAAATGGCAGTGGATTGGAAGCTGGCATTACCACTACACCCTGAATATCGCACCTTACCAATGGTTTGGTATGTGCCACCTTTGTCACCTATTCAGTCAGCTGCGGATGCGGGGGTGTTACCTCATACTGGTGTATTGCCTGATGTAGAAAGCTTACGTATTCCTGTTCAGTATTTAGCTAACTTATTGACAGCTGGTGACACTACACCTGTGTTATTAGCATTAAAACGCATGCTCGCGATGCGTCATTACAAACGTGCTGAAACCGTAGAAGGAAAAACAGATTTAAGTGCGTTAGAGCAAGTCGGCTTGACTGAAGCACAGGCGCAAGAGATGTACCGCTATCTTGCTATTGCAAATTATGAAGATCGCTTTGTTATTCCATCAAGCCATCGAGAACTTGCAAGAGAAGCTTTCCCAGAACGTAATGGTTGTGGTTTTAGCTTTGGTGATGGTTGCCATGGTAGTGATAGCAAATTTAATTTGTTTAATAGTCATCGCATTGATGCGATTGATATCACTTCAAGAACACCTCAGGATGAACGTCGTTCAGAGGAGAAAATATGATGATCTCTCTGAAAGTTATTTCTCATCTTTTAGATTATCCCACACAAGAATTATGGGATAACCGTGGCGAGCTTATTGATGCATTACAGGAGGCCGATGAGCTTCCTGTGACTCAAGTTGCAAAATTGATGGCATTTATTCACACATTAACGCAACAAGAGTTATTAGATGCACAATCTAACTACAGTGAACTTTTTGATAGAGGTCGAGCACGCTCACTGTTGTTATTTGAACATGTTCATGGTGAATCTCGCGATCGCGGTCAGGCAATGGTTGATCTGTTAAATCAATATCAACAAGCGGGGATCACATTAAGTAGCCGTGAACTCCCAGACTATTTGCCTACTTACCTTGAGTATTTAACACTTTTACCGACCACAGAGTGTATAGAAGGGCTAAACAATATTGCGCCTATTTTGGCCCTGTTAGGTGAGCGTTTAAAACAGCGAGGCAGTGATTATCACGCTCTCTTTGATGTATTGCTTTGTCTTTCACAAAGCGGATTAGAAGCATCACAACTCACTGCTCAAGTAGAAAAAGAGCCTTTAGATGATACCCCTGCGGCGTTAGATGCGGTATGGGAAGAAGAACAAGTGACGTTCCTTGGAGAAGGTACGCAATGTGGCAGTAGCAATATTAGCCAACATCAGCGTCGTTTTGCACAAGAGACGGCAGTTCAATATCTCAATGTGGGGAATTCGTTGGATACGGGAGCACAAAAATGAATTACATCAATATGTTATTTTTTGATATCTATCCCTATATTGCTGGTGCCGTTTTTATTATCGGTAGCTGGTTACGCTATGATTATGGTCAATACACTTGGCGTGCAGGTTCTAGCCAGATGCTAGACAAGAAAAATATGCGATTGGCATCTAACTTATTCCACGTTGGGATCATCGGTATTTTTGCTGGTCATTTTCTGGGAATGTTAACACCACATTGGATGTATGAATCTTTTTTACCGATTGAATATAAGCAAATTATGGCGATGGTAGGCGGTGGTACTTGTGGTGTGTTAATGCTGGTGGGGGGCGTGATGTTATTAAAACGCCGTTTAACCAATCCACGAGTGAGAGCCACATCTTCATTTGGTGACATTATGATTTTAACGCTACTGGTTATTCAAGTGGCATTAGGTCTACTAACAATTCCGTTCTCAGCACAACATATGGATGGTAGTGAAATGATGAAGCTGGTGGCATGGGCACAATCTATTGTGACATTCCATGGTGGTGCTTCAGCAAATCTTGAAGGTGTTGCATGGGTATTTAAATTGCACATTTTCTTAGGAATGACGATTTTCTTATTATTCCCATTCTGTCGATTAGTCCATATTTGGAGCGTACCTGTTGAGTACTTAACTCGTCGCTATCAAATTGTGCGTAATCGTCATTAATGAATGATCTATCTCCTGATAGTAAGTTAGAGACCTTTTAGTTGCGCTTATCTCACCCCCGCCCGCGGGGGTTTTTTTATCTCTTTTTCCAGCCCTAAGACATCAACAAAAATTTTGAATGGTTAAAACAATAATCTTTAGATTCATTTAAGAATGATTACACTTATAATTCTTTTCAACGAAACGAATAAATTTATATAAACCAATAATCAGTTAATTAAATATCGTGATATTTAATTATATTTAAAGTTTACAATCGATTATTTATTAATAATAAATAAATTAAAATGTAAATTTAAAGGGTCTGAGTATTGTCATGTAAATTTGGCGCTATTATTTAATTGAGCCTTAACTCTATTATACTATCGGAGATTATTATGAGCTTTACATATCATCGTATTGATAAAAATAATGCTGCAGTTCTGTTGGTAGACCATCAAGCTGGATTACTCTCTTTAGTAAGAGATATCGAGCCTGATAAATTCAATAATAATGTATTAGCATTAGCTAATGCCGCTAAATACTTTAATTTACCTACCATTTTGACCACCTCATTTGAAGATGGCCCTAATGGCCCTCTAATGCCTCAACTTGTTGAGATGTTCCCGGAAGCTCCTTATATCGCCCGCCCTGGACAAATTAATGCATGGGATAATGAAGACTTTGTAAAAGCAGTTAAAGCGACAGGTAAAAAACAACTAATTATTGCGGGTGTTGTGACTGAGGTTTGTGTTGCATTCCCTGCATTATCAGCACTTGAAGAAGGTTTTGAAGTGTTTGTTGTCACTGATGCTTCAGGGACTTTCAATGCTATTGCTCGTGACTCTGCGTGGGATAGAATGTCAAAAGCAGGGGCACAATTAATTAACTGGTTTGGTTTAGCTTGTGAGTTACACCGTGATTGGCGTAATGATGTTGAAGGATTAGGTGCGCTCTTTGCTAACCATATTCCAGACTATCGTAATCTTATGACAAGCTATAATACTTTAACAAAAAAGTAAGTGATTAATTTAAGTTTTTCCTAAAAATAGGGCTTATATTATTTTTCAGTAAATATAATTTAATGAAAATTAAAATTTATTAAATTATAAATATAATCCCATGATTAAATTAATAAATGGATCAGAAATGAAAAATAAATTATTAAAAACAACCGCTATTGCGATGGCATTAAGCGTGGGCGTTGCACAAGCCGCTGAATATAAAGCAAGTACAGCAGAAGGCCCAATTAAAATAGTTAACCTAAAAGCGATGGAAGCACAAGTTCAGGCGAATATGGAAAAAGGGGCTTTCGGTTATATTCGAGGTGGTGCTGAAGACGAAAATAATTTACGTTCAAATACAACGGCATTTGATAAAAAATATATTATGCCTCGTTCATTACAAGGTATCGAATTTTCTGACTTAGATTTAAAAACAGAATTTTTGGGTATTAAATTAGATACGCCTATTATTCAGGCACCGATGGCAGCTCAAGGGCTTGCACATCAACAAGGCGAAGTCGCCACAGCAAAAGGTATGGCAAAAGCAGGCTCTATTTTTTCATTAAGTACTTATGGTAATAAAACTATTAAAGAAGTGGCAGATGCTCAACCGGGTTATCCTTTCTTTTTCCAGTTGTATATGAGTAAAAATGATGCCTTTAACGAGTATATTTTATCTCAAGCAAAACAGTATGGCGCTAAAGGTATCATTATGACTATCGACTCATCAGTGGGTGGTTATCGTGAAGATGACGTGAAAAATAATTTCCAATTTCCATTAGGTTTTGCCAACTTAGAAGCGTTTGCAAAAATCAGTGATGACAAATCGAAAACAGGTAAAGGTGCGGGTATTAGCGAAATTTATGCTCAAGCTAAACAAGCCTTCACACCCGCAGATATTCAGTATGTGAAAAAAATGTCTGGCTTACCTGTGATTGTAAAAGGTATCGAATCACCTGAAGACGCAGATACGGCAATTAAAGCAGGCGCAGATGCTATTTGGGTTTCTAACCACGGTGGACGTCAATTAGACAGCGCACCAGCCACTATTGATGTATTACCTGCGATTGCAAAAGTGGTAAATAAACGTGTTCCTATCGTTTTTGATAGTGGTGTACGTCGTGGCTCACATGTCTTTAAAGCATTAGCCAGTGGTGCAGATGTTGTCGCTGTTGGTCGTCCAATTCTTTATGGATTAAATTTAGGGGGCGCTGAAGGTGTAAATTCAGTTATCCAACATTTAAATAAAGAATTAAAAATTAATATGATGTTAGGTGGGGCGAAAACAGTAAAAGATATTCAAGCCACTCAACTTTATACTGATGCCAGTTTTAATCAATAATTAAATGTAATTTAGATAATTAAAAACCGCACTTAAGTTAAATATTAAGTGCGGTTTAATTTTCTATTTAAAATTATAACTTAAGATAATATAACGGTATTTTTAATAAATTTAATAACTTTTATTTTTTTTGACTTTTATATAAAAGAGAATTAGTTTTACAGGATTATTTTATAATCAAGGAAAGTTATTAATGGATAATGTAGGACAAGATTTTGGCCTTATAGAACGTGATGAAATAAAAAATAAACATTACCCAATTGTGGATACTATAAAAGTAAATATTGCTCCTTCTGGTACTTTATATACAGATATTAACAATCAAACAAGTAAGTCTTCATTTGGGCATGTCTGGGTGGAATTTAGGGGCGAATCAATAGGCTGGGGTCTTGGTGACACTAAAATGGAAGGCGGCGCTGATAATCTAACGTTTCATGATTCTAAAGGATATGACTCTAATAAAGTGACAAGTATGACGTTTCCATTATATTCACCAGAAATATCTGACCGTATTAGCAATGCTATTGAGCAAATGAAAAATGGAAGTTATCAGCATTTCCCGAGTAGCTATAATTTACTAACTAATAATTGCATTGATTTTGTAAACCATTTATTGGCTTTAACGGAAAATGGTGAGAATAATCCTGACTATATATTGCAGCTAATGGGAGATACACCAAATAAAATTATTGAAAAAATAGAAGAGTATATTCTGGAGCAGCAAGAAGCTGAAACTCCATTAGTTATTGCATTAACAGAGAGTGGGATTTTTACATTACCTGATGATGATAGTATTCATTTTGATCATAATAATGATGAAGTAAAAGAATCGACAGGATGGATAGATAATAATAGTGCATTCCTTGTATTTGATAAAAATAAAAATGGTGTTATAGATAATGGGAATGAAATGTTTGGTAATAATACTTCTAATATATCAGAGGGCTATGCAAAACACGGGTTTGAAGCACTATCTCAATATGATAGCAATCAAGATAATAGAATTGATAAGAGCGATATAATCTGGTCTTCTTTAAATCTATGGATAGATAAAAATATTGATGGAAAAACAGATGCTGATGAATTGATTAAGATTGAGTGCTCAGGCATAGAATCAATAAATTTAAATTATAAGAAAAATGGCGTTATAAATGAAAATGGAAATCAATTTTTATTAACAAGCGATGTTGTATGGAATGATGGCCATCATACTGAAATTTCAGATATTGTATTTAATACCCATTTTTCTTCCCAACAAAATAATACTTTACCTAATAATGGTGACTTATGGCTATAAAAAATAGATGGAGCCAAATCATTTTTTTTAGTATGGCAATTATGTTAAGTGGAAAAATAATGGCTAATATTCTTGTACCAGATAAAGTTTATTTACATGATCCCGATTTTTTATCATCATTTAGTCTTGATATGCCAAATACAGCAGATGAATTTTATGATTTGATAAAACTTGCAGATAATGGAAATAGCGATGCTAATTGGATGGTTGCTACAATCTATGATCAAAGTAATAACGGCTTGGAGGCTGAAAAATATTATCAACGTTCTATTGATAGAAAAGATAATTATTTAGGCCAATCTGCTGTAAATCTAGGCTATATATATGATAAAGCTAATAATATTGAAAAGGCTATGACCCTTTTCCAATTTGCTGGTGATGCAGGATATAGCAATGGATACAAAGCATTGGCAACTGAATATTTTTTAGGTCATTCAATTCCATTAGATTTTGCTAAAGCGAAAGTTTTTTATAAAAAAGCGGCTGATTTAGGTTGTATAGAGTGTCAAGATTATATTAAAAATTGGGATGATACAGTTAAGTTGAGATTAAAAGATTTGGAATAAAATAGAATTCAATTTAATTAAATAATAAAACCCACGCTCAATATTGAACGTGGGTTTTTTCTATCAATTTATTTTTTCTATCAACTTAAAAGAATATTGTTAGTTTAAAAAAATTATTCTTGGGTTGATGGTGTATCACCAAAACATAGGTTATTTTGATTATTAATGCCACCATCAGGTGATGAATAACCCAAGCAACCTAACATTGAATCAAAAATATTATGGTGATAGAACGTGCGCTGTGTATCTTGATTACGTTTTAGGTTATCAAATAACTGTTTATTTTGAGGTTCTGCTAAATAGCTATCTGACATCCACACTAAGAAAGGAACTCTAAATTGTTCCGGTGGAGCAATTTCTTTTGGTGTGCCGTGTAAGCCACCTTTTTCTGAAATAGATTCACCGTGATCGGAGGTATAAAACACAATGGCTTTTTTATCGCGTAATGTGTTGAGTATACCATCAATAAAATAGTCGGTATAAAGAATAGAGTTATCATAAGCATTCACTAACTGCTCTTTAGTACACTCATCATCCACATTTAAACATTCAGGTTGATATTTTTTGAATGATTCAGGGTAACGCTGTGAGTACATAAAATGAGAGCCTTTAGTATGTAAAATCACTAAATGATTTCCCTTTGGATGCTGAGAAACCGCATTTGCTGTTTCAGCAATTAATAAGGTGTCATCAAGCTCTTTACCAAAATTGCTATTTTTTGCTGTCATCATCTCTTTCATGGCGTAGTTATTTAAATCAAGCTTATTGTAAAACCACAATTCACTTTGCATTGAAAAGAGTTCTGATGTCATACCTAGTTGTTTTAGAACTGAGAAAATATTGTTCTCTTTTAATGTCCGTTGGTCGTTACTTTCTGTTCCGTTTTCTCGTACAAACATACATTTTAAAGAGAGCTTTGTTGCGGTATCACAAGAAATACCTTTAAAGGCAACAAGGTTTTTTTCTTGGCTTAATAGAGGATTCGTTTGGCGTTCATACCCTAACAATCCCATATGATCCCATCTTGCTGTTTCACCGATAATAAAGACAACATACACATCTTCATTAGCCTTTGATGGTTGGTATGTGAAGTGTTCGGCAGGATCAAAAATATTTTGGCTATTAAACGTATCGTCATACTGCGTTATTGCATATTGAAATAATGGAATAATCCAATTTGTTGGTAAATATGCATAACTTAAGCCGCCACTATAACTTGGTAAATCCAAATTATTTTTTATTTCATAGGCTTTTTGTCTTGAATCGAGTGTTTTCAAATAGGCAAAAACAGCCAGTGCGATCACAAGCATTTTGGCCGTATTTTTTATCCAGATTTTTTTCTTTTGTTGAGTCGTGAGATTTTTCTCTGGTTTTTTACATAGCCAAATAAGCGCCAATGGCAAAATAGATAAGCCAATAATCCAAATAATTACATTTGGGCTAACCAGCTCTTTAGATAAATCGGTATCGGTGGTGAGTGTTGAAATGATAATACCGTATCCAATGACGACGTCATAAAAAGAAATATAGTAACTAGCGCAAACACTCACGACGAGAATAAAAGAGGCAATTATTTTAAAAAAGAGAGTGCCGAAGAAAGAGAGTAATCGTAATAAGAAGAAGGTGAAGGCAATATTAACGGCAATTTCACCTAGAATATATAATGCATCAATGAGGGGGTTGTTTGTATTCTGTGTGCCGTATCGGCCAATGTAAACGGAAAGATTAAGAAAAAAACCAAGGTAGACTGCTAAAAAAAGGGCAATATTTTCTTTCGAAAACCTTAAAAACTTTAATTTTTGCATGTTCAATTATTATCAAAATGTATGGTGTAGAGGTCTTTATGACCGCGATGTTGTTTTCAGGTTCAGTATTATGTGCTTTTTTTTATTGAAGTTTAAAAATTTTTTATTTGAATAACATTAATATCAAAATTATTAATTTTAAATAGTTTTAGTAGATAGAAATATTGGTAGAGATATTAGGAGATTGTCATCATTATATACGGTAAGACCTTGATAAAGGCAGATAAGAAGGCGTATTTGCTCAATTGTTATTTCTTATCAAATGAAAGATGTTCTTTCGCTATAAGTTCTTATGTATAACGTATATTGATGGAAACGAAAGTCGACATAAATATCGTCATTAGTGTCGATCACCCCCTGTTATTTTATTATTCATTATTTGCTTATTAGTTTATCAAATTTATTTTTCTTTATTTTTCATTGTATTACAAAAAGCTAAAAAAGCGTGCTTATTTGGCACACTCTCTGCATAGATAAAGGAGAGAATCAGGTAATAACCTGAAAGTTGATGAACACAGGAGCAATGTTGATGAAAAAAGTCATCACGGTCTGTCCGTATTGCGCCTCAGGATGCAAAATCTACCTGAAGGTGGAAAACGGTAAAATCATTGGCGCTGAAGGAGCCAATGGTTTAACAAACCAAGGTGAGCTGTGTCTGAAAGGGTATTATGGATGGGATTTTATCCATGATACTAAGATACTGACTCCACGTCTTAAAACACCTATGATCCGTCGTGAAAGAGGCGGAAAATTAGAATCGGTTTCTTGGGAAGAAGCGATTGAGTTTGCCAGTAGCAAACTGCTTGCTATCAAAGAGAAATACGGTGCTAAATCTATTATGACAACCGGTTCATCACGAGGTCCGGGTAACGAAGCTAACTTCGTGATGCAGAAATTTGCTCGTGCGGTTATCGGAAATAATAATATAGACTGCTGTGCTCGTGTCTGACACGGCCCTTCGGTTGCAGGTCTGCAGCGTTCGGTCGGTAATGGTGCTATGAGCAACTCAATCGTCGAGATTGAGGATACCAAATGTCTATTTGTCTTCGGTTATAACGCCGCAGACTCGCATCCTATTGTTGCTCGCCGTATTGTTAAGGCGAAAGAAAAGGGTGCCAAAATTATTGTATGTGACCCTCGTTACATCGAAACAGCACGTTTAGCCGATTTACACTTAGGCTTAAAAAATGGTTCTAACATTGCGCTATTAAATGCGATTGCACATGTGATTATTGAAGAAGGATTGCATGATAAATCCTTTATTGAAAATCACACTGAGCAATTTGAAGAATATTGCAAATTAGTTGAAAGCTATACACCTGAATCAGTTGAAGAAACGACAGGTTTGAGTGCTCAAATCATTCGTGAAGCTGCGCGTATGTACGCAAAAGCAGAAACAGCAACAATTCTTTGGGGAATGGGGGTAACTCAATTCTACCAAGGTGTTGAAACAGTCCGTTCACTGACTAGTTTGGCATTATTAACTGGTAATTTAGGTAAAAAATATGTCGGAGTTGGCCCTGTTCGTGGTCAAAATAACGTACAAGGCGCGTGTGATATGGGGGCATTACCTAACACACTACCGGGTTATCAATACGTTACCGATGAAAAAGCACGTGAGAAATTTGCTAAGTTCTGGGGCATTGAATCAATGCCTGATGAAGTGGGCTATGCGTTGAGTGAAGTTCCTCACAATATCGATCACGGCTTATTAAAAGCTCACTATGTAATGGGTGAAGATCCACTGCAAACTGAGCCTGATTTAGCAACCATCCGTAGAACCTTTGAAAAACTGGATCTTCTGATAGTCCAAGATATCTTTATGACCAAAACGGCAGCGATTGCTGACGTTATTTTCCCTGCAACATCATGGGGTGAGCATGAAGGTGTTTATACTGCGGCAGACCGTGGTTTCCAACGTTTCTATAAAGCGGTTGAACCTGTTGGTGATGTGAAAACAGACTGGCAAATTATCAGTCTGATGGCAACAGCAATGGGCTATCCAATGCATTACAACAATACCAAAGAAATTTGGGATGAGTTGCGTGAGTTATGCCCAATTTATTATGGTGCGACTTACGAAAAAATGGCGGACTTGGCTTATATTCAATGGCCTTGCCCAACAGAAGATAGCCCAGGTACACAATATCTGTACGATGGTGGTAACTTTGATACCCCTAATGGTAAAGGCCAATTCTTTACTTGTGAGTGGGCGCCACCAATTGACAAACTGTCTGATGAATTCCCAATGGTACTGGCAACAGTCCGTGAAGTTGGGCACTACTCTTGCCGTTCAATGACGGGTAACTGTAAAGCATTGGCGGCATTAGCTGATGAGCCAGGTTATGTTCAGTTAAACACTGAAGATGCCAAACAACTAGGAATTAAAGATCAAGAGCTAGTTTGGATACGCTCTCGTCAAGGTAAAGTAATTACGCGTGCTGCAGTCAGTGATAGACCGAATAAAGGCGCGGTATATATGACTTACCAATGGTGGATTGGTGCTTGTAACGAACTGGTTGCGGAAAATTTAAGCCCAATTACTAAAACACCTGAGTATAAATATTGTGCAGTATGTGTTGAGCCAATCAAGGAGCAGGCTCAGGCAGAACACTATGTGAAAACGGAATATAGCAATATTAAACGTCGTTTAAGAGAAGCCGCCGAGGGCTAATTTTATCTGATTAATATTGTTTTTCTGCCTTAAGACCGAGTTTATTGACCTTGTGTCAGTAAGCTCGGTTTTTTTATGATTTTTTATTGTCATCAGATCTTTTTTCTACAGCTTATCGTTAAAAAACCCTTTTTATCTGTCTGAATATTCACCATGCGTTGGCTCACAATAAAAAAAGTAACATGTTACTTTTAACGTAATCCGTTTCTAAATCAAGTGGATAAATTGCTTTTTATTTAAGGCCAGCGCAGGATGCTGTCATGGAAATGAGTGTAAGAAAACAACAACGAGATACCGTATGAAAAAACTCATTAATGCCCTACAAGCGTTTGGTAAATCCTTATATGGACCCGTCTTGATATTACCTATTGTTGGTTTATATATCGCTTTAGGTAACGTCTTTGGCAATGGCAATCTTGCGGAATATATTCCGTTTCTAAATCACCCGGTTATTCAAAGTATTGGACAATTACTCGCAAAATCATCTGTTGCTATTTTAGTCAATTTAGCGCTGATTTTTGCTGTGGGTATTCCTGTTGGCTTAGCAAAAAAAGATAAAGGCTATGCAGGATTAATTGGCTTAGTGGTGTTTGTTATTTTTACAAATGCTATGAATATTACGCTAACACTGCAAGGGAAGTTGGTTAGCACAGAAGAGATGCGAGCTGCAGGCCAAGGCATGGTATTAGGTGTTCAAGTCCTTGAGATGGGGGTATTTGCCGGTATTTTAACAGGTGCAATATCTGGGTGGCTTTATAACCGTTATTCAGGTCGTCAATTTAACGGCATTATGGCTATCTACTCTGGCCACTGCTTTGTCGCCATTATTGCTATTCCATTCACCATTGCACTCGCTGTTTTAATGTGTGAAATCTGGCCTTTTGCTCAGGCAGGTATTACTAAAATGGCACTTGTTATTCATGACTCAGGTGCTTTTGGTGCGCTGATTTATGGATTCTTAGAACGTATTCTTATCCCAACGGGATTACACCATTTAGTTTATACCCCATTCTTGTATACCGAACTAGGCGGTGTTGCTGATGTTTGTGGCACAACTTACCAAGGTGCAAGAAATATCTATTTTGCTGAAATGGCGTGCCCTGAAGTAAAACAACTCAGCAGCACTGTGATTTGGGATGCTCGTGGTATCGCTAAAATGTTCGGTTTAACGGCAGCGGCTGCTGCCATGATCTCTGTGGCCAAAAAAGAGAAAAAGCAGATGGCAAAGGCGATTTTAATTCCTGCGGCTGCAACTTCTTTCTTGTTAGGGGTGACAGAGCCTCTTGAGTTTTCCTTCCTCTTTGTTGCTCCTGTTTTGTTTTTGGTTCACGCCGTATTAACGGGTATTGGCATGATGTTGTTCTACCTATTAGGTGTTCATGCGATTGGTGCAAATGGTGTCATTGACTTCATTTTATATAACTTGCCGTTAGGCACTGAAAAATCAAATTGGCCTATGTATATCGTGGTGGGTTTGATTATGTCAGTTCTCTATTTCGTTATCTTTAGAACCTTGATTTTAAAACTCAATCTTAAAACCCCTGGTCGTGAAGATGATGATGAAGAGACGCGTTTATACAGCAAAGAAGACTATAAGAAAAAAACAGAAACAGTCACTAATCCTGAAGGAATAACTGAAAGTATTAATGAGTTAGGTGAAGAGATTATTGAAGGGCTAGGTGGGCGTGACAATATTGAAGTGGTTGATAATTGTTATACCCGCTTACGAGTCATTGTTAAAAATGTCGATGTAATTCATGAAGATATCTTGAAGAAAACCGGTGCTAAAGGCGTTGTGCGCCACGGTAATAATGTTCAAGTGGTTTATGGATTACATGTGAAAAAAATGCGTGAAGCGGTCGAAGCCGCACTTTAATAGGAGAAAGTAAGATGACGAAATCACCTTTTATCTTAAGTATTGCAGGCGGCGGAAGCACCTATACACCAGGAATTGTAAAAAGCTTAATGGTACGTTTAGAGGATTTTCCACTGAGTGAAATTCGTTTATACGACATTGATAAAGAGCGCCAAGATACGATTGCACCCGTGGTTGAAAAAGTGATCCGTGATCATAGCGATACCATTAAATTTACGGTGACGACAGATCCGGAAACTGCATTTGATGGTGCTCACTTTGTATTTGCCCAAATGCGTGTGGGTCAATACAAAATGCGTGAACAGGATGAAAAAATCCCATTACGTCATGGTGTTGTTGGGCAAGAAACCTGTGGGCCTGGAGGACTTGCTTACGGTTTACGTACTATTTTACCAATGGTTGAGCTAATTGATTTAGTTGAACAATATGCCTCTCCTAAAGCATGGATTGTAAACTATTCCAATCCAGCTGCGATTGTTGCTGAAGGTGTGCGTCGTCTACGCCCTAATGCTCGAGTATTGAATATCTGTGATATGCCTGTTGCGGCAATGCGTAATATGGCCGCTGTATTAAAAGTGGATCGTCATGATTTAGATGTGGATTATTTTGGCTTAAATCATTTTGGTTGGTTTACTTCTGTGCGTGTAAAAGGTGAAGAAAAACTGCCTGAATTACGTGAACATATCGCTAAATATGGTCTTTTAACAGAAGATGCAGCTCAAACTGATCCACAACACTCTGATCCATCATGGGTGAAAACGTGGCGTCATATTCAGCCATTAATGGAAGCATTCCCTGAATATATTCCAAACCCATATTTACAGTACTACTTGATGCCAAATTATATCGTGGAACATCAAGATCCTGACTACACTCGTGCAAACGAAGTGATGGATGGTCGTGAAAAACGCCTGTTTGAAGCTGCTCGAGAATATAAAGAGACGGGAATTTTACCCGATGCATTCCATGTTGGTGTTCATGGTGCCTTTATTGTTGATGTTGCTTGCTCTTTAGCTTTTGATTTACGTCAGCGCCACTTGGTGATTGTTGAAAATAAAGGCGCAATTTCTGATTTACCTTATGATGCGATGGTGGAAGTACCGGCTTATATCACGTCTCACGGCCCTGAACCTATTCGTGTCGGCGATATTCCTCGTTTCCACCGTACTTTGTTAGAGCAACAACTGGCTTCAGAACAATTATTGGTGGAGGCAACCCTTGAAGGTAGCTACGAAAAAGCACTTGAGGCATTTACACTAAATAAAACGGTGCCAAGTGTGATCCACGCGAAGAAGATCCTTGATGATATGATCGAAGCAAATCGAGAATATTGGCCTGAATTACGTAAAGCTTATGTAAATGGTAAGCGTGTTTGATCTGAACACTTGCTGTTAACGAGTAATTGAATAAAAATGCTGTTCTATCACCAGAACAGCATTTTCCTTTTATGTTGGTAAGGACGATGTATCAATTAAGGTAACCGGTATGTCGGCACGATTATCATCTTTACTCTCAAGAGCAACAGAATTAACACGCGCAGAATATCGTATTCTCTCTTATTTAATTGATAACCCAACACAAGTTGGAAAACTTACGATCAGAGCGCTAGCACAAGCCAATTTTGTTTCGACAACGACCATTATGCGACTTTGCCAGAAATTAGGTTTTTCTGGTTATAGTGAGTTAGTTTATTACTGCAAACAATTGTTATCCACGGCTGAAAAATCCCATCAATTGAAAAGTGATGAAAACGAGGTAACAGAGCCTCTTTTTGATCAGTTTTTGGCGAATTATTTAAAAACCTTCACGTTAATTTCAGATGAGAAAAGACACGCTTTTGTTGATTTAATTAACAGCAAGAATTCATTTTTTATTTATGGGGCAGGGTTTTCTCATATATTCTCAGAATATATCAGTAAGCGATTACAGCTGATTGGTAAGGATGCATTTCTCTCAGGATTGAGTGACAGTAAGAATATCTTTATTAATAATGCTTCACGCTATACTGTTTTTATTGCGATATCTCGTAGTGGAGAGACTGAACAAGTGGTTGAAAAGGCGAGAATAGCAAAAAGTATTGGTATGAAGATTGTTGCATTTACTCGCGCAAGTGCCAATCCGTTGGCTGAACTTGCTGATATTCATTTCCCCATTTATGACGATGCAGTGAATTATCATTGTGACACTATCGAAAGCTCGTCCTTTGAATCAAACCTTGTCTTAATTATTGATTTGTTACTTAGCCGAGCTCAACGATTTTAATTTATGTAATAACGATTTATGACTAAGCAACTGACTGATTTAAATAAAGAGTTAAGGGTAAATCAGGGTGTGCATTCATTGAGTCGAATTTATGTGATGGGTGAGTATCAACGGTGGGATAACGAGATAATAAAACCATAAAGTCTTGGTAAGCTTGATTTTTATTATCATGAGTAAAAATAGGTGTACCACTATGATTTAATTCATTATCTGCAATTAATAGAACATCAAGATATTGTGCATTATTGTGTTCATAAAGCACATTTTCAGGGTTAATTTCTTGCCAAGGTGTTCCTATAGCTTCTTGTGGTGAATGGACACGTAAAGCACCAGTATTATCCTTCACATTATGCTTATTCATCATAACAACCATAGTGTGGTCAACTCCATCCTTATGCACTCCTTCAATTGAAAGCTCGCTTAAAGAGTCTGGTTGAGCAATTAATCTTAAATGAAAAACAGTTGATATTGATTTTGGCGATTGTTGATCTGTTAAGTGACGAGGAGTAAATGTATTTCCTTGAATTAATAGCATTTTTAATTTTAACAAGGCTTGATAGGCTGTATTGCTCTGCCAGCGATCATCAAGTGCTCTAAAATGTCTTTGCGCACCACTGTCTTCACGAATAAATCCATCTTCTTCAGTGAGAACAAAAGGTTGATACTCTAATCTGGAGATAGTTTCTATGTCATTATCAAAAAGGTAGCGTCCTGTTCGAGAGTGACGAAACGAAAGAGTAGGATCTTGTGCTAAATAATCGCCGTATTCTATTAGTGTATTGATATCTTTTTCTTCAGCACCTAATTGCTTTATTAAGTTAATAACAACATTTTGGGGAATAAAAACATATTTGTTATTTTTGTATTCCTTTTTTATTTCATTAATTTTATTTATAAGCAGGCTATTCATATATAATATGCTCCATTGATGGTTTATATTATTAATAATTAATTAGAGAAATAATTGATAAAATGTAATCAACTAAATTATAGATAGAGATTAATAAGTTTCAAATTAATAAAAAAAGAGTGTAATTAATTACACTCTTCTTAAATAATTGAAGAAGAAATTACTTTGGAATTAAAGTATTTCCGGAATTGAAATACCAAGGCGTTGCATCCGTGATAATAACGTTGTTCGTTTTAATCCTAGTTTTAAAGCAGCACCTCTGGCTCCAGCAACAACACCATTGGTTTCTCTTAACGCTTGAATGATCCTTTCTCGCTCCTCATCATCACTTTCTGGCGCATTAGTTTGCATGCGCTTTTCAATGGATGAAGGTTGAGTCAGTACCTGTTTTAAACGAGAGGGCTTATTAATGTGAAGCTCTTTTAACTGAAGGTTTAATGTTGAACCACGGGTTAAAATAACCGCACGCTCAATAATATTTTCAAGCTCACGGACATTACCTGGCCATGGATAAAGAGTTAATTGTTCCAATGCATTAGCCGGAATACAATCTATTTTTCTATCCATTCTACGTGCAATTTTTTGTGTAAAATGTTTAACCAAAAGTGGAATATCTTCTGGTCGTTCTCTTAACGGCGGAATAATAATAGGAAAAACATTCAGACGATAATATAGATCTTCTCTAAATTCACCTTCATCAGTTAATTCATGAAGATCTTTATTGGTCGCCGCAATCAGCCTAACATCAACAGGAATAACTTTATTACCACCCAGTCTTTCTATTTCTCGCTCTTGAAGAACACGAAGTAGTTTGGGTTGTAATTCAATGGGCATATCACCAATTTCATCAAGAAATAGAGTGCTTTTATCCGCCATTTCAAATCGACCAATATGCGTATTGGTTGCACCCGTAAATGCCCCTTTGTCATGACCAAAAAGATCGCTTTCTAATAGGCCAGAAGGCACAGCAGCACAGTTCATCTTTATCATCGACTTACCTTTCCGCTGACTAAGGCGATGAATAGCTCGTGCAATTAATTCTTTACCTGTGCCTGTTTCACCTAAAATAAGTACAGTGCTATCACTTTGTGCCACTAATTCAATTTGTTCGAGCACATTATGCATGGCATCGCTTTGGTAAATAATCTCACTAAAGCATCCGTTTTTATCTATTTGCTCATTAAGCCAAATATTCTCATTCTTTAAACTGTCTTTTAGATGCGTTATTTCTTCATATGCAGCTGCGTTTTCAATAGCGATACCAATACGAGCTGCAATCTGTTGTAGCAATTGACAGGTATCGTCGGTAAAAACACTACCGACTTCATGTGCTAAAATTAATAAACCAAGTGGCTTATGATTAAAAGCTAGTGGCAATAACAAAGCCGTCTGCATATTTTGCTTAACTAGACGCTTAATCAAAACATCTTCTTGATCTTCATTATTAATATCAATTAAGACAGGTTTGTTTTGATTAATAATTTCTTCTGCTTTGTTATTCGCGCTACTAAACTTACGTTGTTGGCGAATGACTGATTTTCCAGTCTGATAACGGCTAGAATAAAGAATACCTTCATGACTATTTTGTGATGAAGTACGGCATAACATTAGACTAATATGATTCAGTCCAAAAAAACGATGTATTTCTTTAGAGACTTCAGAAATAAGACCATCCATGTCTAGATGAGCTAATACAGAGTTTGTGATATCAACCAATATGCGATATTGGTTACGCTCATTACGAAGGCTCTCCATAGTTTCAGCATTGTTACTGCTTAATTTCATGACACCACCGATTGCCCTAAAAAATTAGCTATATTGTAGTAGGTTTATAATAAATTTATATCAATGACTGAATCATTTTTGATCCAACCCGCTATTTTTGTATCTGTAATGAAACTTAAAAATATAAACTTATCAAATAGCTATATAATAAATTATATAGCGTTTTAATTTATCGTCAAAAATGTCGAATAATTTGACGAAGTGACTTATTTATTAATTAATAATCATTTTTATTTAAAGATTATTTAATTGAAAAATAAGGAATAGTTATATCAAAAATATATTGGCATGAACCGTGCTAGATTCATTCTATTGATACTCTAATTATTACTCTTAATTAGAATAACGCGTTGCATTTATCGCCATATATAACGGCTATATATAACAAAAAGCAGGAGAATATGATGAACCGTTTCATCATTGCAGACCCTAAAAAATGTATTGGTTGCCATACTTGTGAGGTAGCTTGTGTGGTTTCACATCAGCAAGCCGATCAAGATAACTTAGCCATTGAGCAAATTAGTGAGCAAAATTTTCAACCGCGAATTCATGTGGTTAAAGGATTTTCAATTAGTACAGCAGTTGTCTGTCACCAATGTGAAGATGCCCCTTGTGCAAATGTGTGCCCGAATGGTGCCATTATTCATAATAAAGATTATTACTATGTTGATCAGGATAAATGTATCGGCTGTAAAACCTGTGTGTTGGCTTGCCCTTATGGCACTATGGAGGTGGTTTCACGCCCAGTCATGCGCAAATTAACTGCGCTTAATACTATTGATGCATTTAAGGCCGAAGCTAATAAATGTGATTTATGCCATCACCGAGAAGCAGGGCCTGCATGTATTGAAGTTTGCCCAACGCATGCTTTAGTGTGTATCGATAGAGACGCACTCGAAGATATGGTGAAAGAGCGTCGTCGTAAAGCAGCTTTTGAAACCGGTGCTGAATTGTTGTTTTAAGATCAATAATAAAGCAACTATGTGCTGATACTATAGTTGCTATTATTTATCCTGCTTCAATAAGGTATCGACATGCATGAAATCACACTTTGCCAAAGTGCATTTGAGATAATAGATTCTCAGGCAAAATTAAATAATGCAAAAAAAGTAAAAAGTGTATGGATGGAAATTGGCGCATTATCTTGTGTTGAAGTGAGTGCGCTTGAGTTTTGTTTTGATATTGTTTGTAGAGACACTATTGCACAAGGCTGTGAATTACATATAGAAGTTATTCCTGCAAAAGCGTGGTGCTGGGATTGTCATCAAGTCGTGACGGTTTCAACGTTTAACGCGGGATGTCCTTCTTGTGGTAGCCAAAATATGCGTGTTGAAAATGATGATGCAATGCGAATAAAGCAAATAGAGATCGAATAGGGGTTGTTATGTGTCTTGGTATTCCAGGTCAGGTTGTTGAAGTAGGAAAAACAATCACTGAAAATGCAATGGTCGATGTTTGTGGTGTAAAACGTGAAGTGAATATTGCACTAGTCTGTGAGGGAGAGCCTCATACGATGATTGGAAAGTGGGTATTAGTACATGTGGGTTTTGCCATGAGTATCGTCAATGAAGAAGAAGCAAAAGAGACGCTGGATGCCTTGATGGCAATGGGAGAAGTAGAGGATGATGTCTCTGCTTTTCTTTATGGCGAAGAGGGCGCACCTAAAAAAAATTGAGTTAATTTTATGCTATTGCATGATTAATTTCTTTTTCTTATACTTAAACTTCATCTTTTAAAAGCTGGGACGACCCAGCTTTTTGTCTTTGTATTCAGGGGACGACCCCAATTTATCGATAGGGGACGTTATGTCTTGGATTATTCTTTTTGTTGCGGGTTTGTTGGAAATCGTTTGGGCTGTTGGCCTTAAATATACACACGGTTTTACACGCTTAACGCCAAGTATTATCACTATTAGTGCCATGGTTGTGAGCATGGGAATGTTGTCTTACGCCATGAAAGGCTTACCTGCGGGTACAGCTTACGCAATTTGGACGGGTATTGGTGCAGTGGGTACCGCAATCTTTGGTATTTTGGTCTTTGGTGAGTCCGCGAATATCTATCGCTTACTGAGTTTAGCCATGATTATTTTTGGTATTATTGGGCTGAAATTAGCGAGTTAAATCGTGAATATCCGGTATAAAAAAGCCACTCAATTCAAAAGTTGAGTGGCTTTTTATCTTACGTATTAATCAATTACAGAGTAAATACACCAATAATGGCGAGAACACTGATAATAGCAGCACCACCATAAAATACCCATTTGCTTGCAGGTACATGCACTTTAAAATCATGCAAAGTATGGTGAATACGGTGTAATGCACACCAAACTGGCAGAATGATCATTAACAGTAAGAACAGACGGCCAATAATGCTTTGGCTAAATGCCATAATACGTTCATAAGTAAATGCTTCTGGCGCAATACCCATAGGGATTAGGATACCGAGCAGGATGATGATTGCTGGAGAAACAATCGCACTCCACATACCACCGGCACCAAATAATCCCCAGAAAATAGGTTCATCAGAGCGCTTAGGAAGTTGATTCTGATTCATTATTTCCTCCTGGGTTACATTAACGCCACTGCCAGAATAGCGGCAGTAACAACGATAGTGACAGCCCAAAAACCACGAACAATGGGTTCTTGAGGCATTTTTTCATCTTTAACAACGATAACCACAGCTTTTGGTGCAAGTTTAAACCAAGTTGCAGTGTGGAATACTGTCGCAATAAGAGTCACAATGTTAATCAGCATTACAATTGGGTTGCTCAGGAATCCAACGAAACCTGCCCAACTTTCTGGTCCATTTTTCAGTGCGAATACACCAAACAGTACAACCAGACTGAACCAAAGTTGTGGAAGGCAAGTACCTTCACGGGTGATATAGAAACGATAGAAACCGAGTTTCGTCCACCAGTTTGGTTGCATACCACGAACATAAGGCTTACGTTTTGTTGTCATGTCTTGTTTCCTCCTTAACGTGGTTTCAGCATCGCAATGACAAAGTCTTGCGCACTGGCTGCTTTACCTTGCTGAATAGCGGCAGCAGGATCCACATGTTTTGGACAGACTTCAGAACAGTAGCCAACAAAGGTACAAGACCAGACACCGTTCTCACCATTTAACTGAGGCATACGCTCTTTTACCCCATGGTCGCGACTATCTGTGTTGTAACGTTGAGCTAACGTAATCGCTGCTGGGCCAATAAACTCTGGGTTTAAACCAAACTGAGGACATGCTGCATAGCAAAGACCGCAGTTGATACAACCAGAGAATTGGTGGTATTTTGCCATTTGAGCAGGAGTCTGTTTATTCGGACCTTCTGAAGGCTTACGATCATTACCGATGATATAAGGTTTAATCGCTTCTAAGCTTTCGATAAAGTGAGTCATATCGACAACAAGGTCACGTTCAACAGGGAAGTTACCCAGAGCTTCAATTCTTACACCGTTTGGATATTCACGAACAAACGTTTTACAAGCCAATTTAGGCACTTTGTTAACCATCATGCCGCAAGAGCCACAAATCGCCATACGGCAAGACCAACGGTAAGAAAGATCAGGCGCTAAATTGTCTTTAATATAACCCAATGCATCCAGTAATGAGGTTTGCTCATCATAAGGAACATCATAAGTGACGAAATGAGGTGCTTCGTCCGTTTCTGGGTTATAGCGCATGACTTCCATTTTAATGTGCTTCATGTCATCAGCCATTCGCTTTCTCCTTATTCTGCTTGTCTTGTGCAGTCGCTTCACCACCATAGACACGTTTAGCAGGAGCAGACTTAGTGATCTTCACATCGCTATATTCTAAACGAGGAGCACCTTCTGGGTTATAGAACGCCAGAGTATGTTTCAGGAAGTTCACGTCATCACGCTCAGTACAACCTTCGTCAAGACGTTGGTGTGCACCACGAGATTCTTTACGATTGATTGCAGAATGAGCCATACATTCAGCGACATCTAAACCAAAGCCAAGCTCAATTTTATACAGTAAATCGGTATTAAAGACGCTACTGGTGTCTTTAATTTCAACACGTTTGAAACGTTCTTTTAATTCAGCCAATTTATCAACGGTTTTTTGCATTAATTCAGGTGTACGATAGATACCGCAACCTTCTTCCATTGATTCACCCATTTCATCGCGAATTTGTGACCAGCTTTCAGAACCTTTTTGATTCATCAGTTTTTTCAGGTCATCTTCGATATCACGAGTACGTGCATCCAGTGCAGATGCGTTAGCTGGTGCAGCTTCTTGAGTACAACGAACCGCTTCTTCACCTGCAAGACGACCGAATACAACCAGTTCTGCTAGTGAGTTAGAACCTAAACGGTTAGCGCCGTGTAAGCCAACAGATGAACATTCACCTACTGCAAACAGACCTTTAATACGAGTTTCTGTTTGTTGGTTGGTTTCGATACCACCCATAGTGTAGTGAGCAGTAGGACGAACAGGGATTGGCTCATTAACTGGGTCAACACCCACATACGCTTTTGCCAGTTCACAAATAAATGGCAGACGTTCATGAAGTTTTTTCGCACCCAGATGACGTAAGTCAAGATGAACAACATCGCCACGGTGAGTTTTGATAGTACGGCCTGCGCGCCACTCATGCCAGAATGCTTGAGAGACTTTATCGCGAGGGCCTAATTCCATGTATTTATTTTCTGGTTTACCTAATGGAGTTTCTGGTCCTAGACCGTAATCTTGCAGATAACGATAGCCATCTTTATTGACCAGAATACCACCTTCACCACGACAACCTTCGGTCATCAGGATCCCTGAACCTGGTAGGCCAGTTGGGTGATATTGAACAAATTCCATATCACGCAGTGGAACGCCATGACGTAAAGCGATGCCCATACCATCACCAGTAACAATACCGCCATTGGTATTGAAACGATAAACACGTCCAGCACCACCCGTTGCCATAATGACAGCGTTAGCACGAATTTGAACTTTCGTACCTTCCATCATATTAATCGCAACAAGACCACGAGCGTGACCTTCATCAACAAGGATATCGAGAACGAAGTGTTCGTCGAAACGTTGAATTTGTGGATATTTTAAGGATGTTTGGAACAGAGTATGTAGCATATGGAAGCCGGTTTTATCGGCTGCGAACCAGGTCCGTTCGATCTTCATCCCACCAAAACGTCGGACGTTGACTGACCCGTCTTCTTTACGGCTCCAAGGACAGCCCCAGAGTTCTAGTTGAGTCATCTCTGTTGGACAATGCTCAACGAAGTAATCTACGACATCCTGTTCACACAACCAGTCACCGCCTGAAACGGTATCATTGAAGTGGAAATCATAGGAGTCGTGAGCCTGAGTCACTGCTGCTGATCCGCCTTCTGCTGCCACGGTGTGGCTACGCATTGGGTAAACTTTTGAGATCAGAGCAATTTTCAGTTGAGGATTCGCTTCCGCGGCAGCTATTGCTGCTCGTAAGCCTGCGCCCCCGGCTCCGATTATCGCTATATCGGCATTAAAGGTTTGCACTGCGCTTCTCCATTGTTCAAGTGAAAATTGGAATAATTGTCTAGAATTCAATTCACTGACATTATTAATTTGTAATGCTATTTTTTTAAGCTATCCGTAACGAAATTGTTTCACTGCCTTGTGACTGCGCTTGATAACATCTTTATTATCATTGACTGTAATTTTAGTATAACGAAATGTGGGGCACCGAAATTTGATATGAATGATGGTTTTCCCGTATTTCGCAAAAAAAGTGTGATCCAAGCCAAGAATTCTGGGTTTTGATAATAAGAGCCCAGATAAACTTGAGGGTAAAATAGAATATATTTTTTTAAATTGAAAATTATAAATAGTAATGAATAATCTGTTTTTAAAGTATAGATAACTTTAATTGAAAATGACAAGGTTTTTTTGTTATTTATTGATTTTAAAGAGTAAAAGTTTTTACTTTTCCTTTGGCTAATTTAAATTAATAAAAAATCATTCTGAAAATTAAAATAAATTTTTTACTATTTATCTAAAACAAATCGGTTTGTCTTGTTAATTGTTAATAAAATATTAATAATATTTCTAAAGGTTTTTAATACTCGTCAAAATACGCAAATTTAAATAGAAAGTTAACGTTGAAGTTAAAATGAGATTGGCTATTCAAATATAAGCATTGTGTTAGTTTATTGTTATTCGTAATTGAGAAAAAGAATTATTACAATTTACTTTTATTATAAAATAATAGTTAACGAGTTGTCTTTGGTACATTAGATTGATGTTTATTTCGACGATAAAAAGTGCCTTAAAGTAGATGTTTTGTAGAATTACATTTATTTGTCTTATGTGTTTTTACTTAAAAAACCATAAAGATAATGAATAAACATAAAATGAAACGCCTCTTTATTAGGGAGAAATTTGTCTGTTGAGGAGGATGCGAGTAAACTGCACGCTTTGTTTTCTGTTGGAGTTTTTCGTTCATGAGTGATATCGCGGATTGGCAGCCAAGCGCCTCAATCGCCAACTTACTGAAAAAGGCGAAAATAGTCAGTAATATTAGGCGTTTTTTCGCTGATCGTGGTGTGTTAGAAGTTGAAACACCTATGATGAGTCAGGCTACCGTTACCGATGTTCATCTTTTCCCATTTGAAACCCAATTTGTCGGGCCAGGTGCTTCACAAGGGCTAAAGCTTTATTTGATGACAAGCCCCGAATATCACATGAAGCGTCTATTAGCGGCAAACAGTGGGCCTATTTATCAAATGGGGCGTTGCTTCCGTAATGAGGAAGCCGGTAGATATCATAATCCGGAATTTACGATGTTAGAGTGGTATCGCCCTTGTTTTGATATGTACCGGTTGATGAATGAAGTCGATGATTTATTGCAAGAAGTGTTAGATTGTGAAGCATCAGAATCACTCTCCTATCAACAAGCATTCTTGCGCTATCTTGATATCGATCCTTTATCAGTTGATAAAGAAAAATTACGTGAAGTGGCTGCAAAACTAGATTTATCAAATATTGCCGAGACTGAAGAAGATAAAGATACACTGCTTCAATTGCTATTTGTCTCTGGGGTTGAGCCACATATCGGCTTAGAAAAACCAACCTTTATCTATCATTTTCCTGCGTCACAAGCGTCATTAGCTGAAATTAGCTCAGAAGATCACCGTGTTGCAGAACGTTTTGAAGTCTATTTTAAAGGTGTGGAGTTAGCGAATGGATTCCGTGAGCTAACGGATGCGCAAGAACAACGTCATCGCTTTGAACGTGATAATCGTCAGCGAGTGGCAATGGGATTACCTGAGCAACCTATTGATGAGCGTTTTTTAGCTGCCCTTGAAGCGGGATTACCAGAGTGTTCTGGTGTTGCTTTAGGTGTCGATCGTCTCATTATGTTGGCTCTTGGTGTCGAGCGTCTTAGTGATGTGATTGCATTTCCTGTTTACAGGGCATAAACGTGATATTGATAGCGTAATAAAAGAGAGCTTAGGCTCTCTTTTATTTTTTTGATTTTCGACTTTGTCTTCGCTTTTCTTCTGCTTCAAGCGCTTTTTCTTGAAACTTCGCAAATTTATTTCCGGTTACGTCTTTCATATAGCGATAATTAATAAACCAATACGTAATACATGAAAATAAAATAACCCACCAGATTAAGAGTAGTTTTAAGGCAGAGTTAACACCGAGTATTAAATTAAAACTAATCAAGACCATTAAGCTGACAAATACCGAGCTAAATAACCCACCTGCAATTTGTGGCATATATCTTTTTAAAGGAGTGATACTTATTAATGGCAAAATGATTGCCATTGAAAATAATGTACCAAAAGTGGCAAGCATAATAATCATGATGGGATCACCAAGACCCAATATCCAATCGGTAATACCAAAAAATGAAAAAGGAATTTCTATCATAAATCTGTCTCCCTACTAGGATAGAAAAGAGGGATATCTTTAAAATTAAAAATCAATTTAAACAATACATTAGGGAAAATATGTATTTCAGTATTATAGAGTGTGACGGATTGATTAAAGAACTCACGTCTATCAGCAATACACTCTTCTAATTCTTTAGCTTGTGCTTGTAATACATGTAAATTTTTTCCGCTGATAAGTTCAGGGTATTTTTCAGCAATGATGAGTGATTTTTTTATTTGAGGTAATAACTGATTTGCTAAATCAACTTTTTGGTCTAATACATCAGTGCGTAAATAGTGATCTCTATTTTCAGCTAATTTTTCAAATAAGATTTTCTCATGATCCATCGATTTTTGTGTAATTACTACCAACATGGGGATCAAGTCAGCTTGTTTTTTTAATAAAACATCAATATTTGCAAAGGCTTTATAGCAATTGTTCTTTAGCATTACCATGTTGTTATAAATCATCACTAATTGGCGTATTAAAAAATAAACCAAAGCGAGAATAAAAATGATGAAAATAAGCCATTCCATATTAATCAATTACCAAGATGAAGAGGTGCTATTAAAATAAAGTGTTAGGATGCCGTTTTGGTAATCCATTGGTACCACCAGAATGGATAAGATAACAAAAAGAGCAATAATAACGATGATAGCCGAGTTACGACGAAAGGGGCGTGCTTTGTTCCAACTAACAACATAATCTTGAGGGGATAAACCTAATAGATAGTGAGGAGCATTATGTGTGATAACAACTTCATCATTGATAGGCTCTGCATTTCCTATCAATAAATAAGTGGTATCAGCTTCTAAAATGTACTCCTTAAAACGTTTATTGTTATATTCCAGATCTTGGTGAGGATCGATGCCAAGATGAACTAAAGGTTTATCAGCTGCAAGAATTTGAACTGAGCCGGTATCATCTGTCATAGTGAAATTGTTGATCTTTTTGTCACAGAGTGTTTGGCGATAGCTTTTCTTACCTTCTTTATCTGTCGATATGTCATATTCATAATAGCAGTAGCCATAGCACTCTTTTTTACCTAGGCGACTCGTTAATTTTTTACCCGCAGTTATCTTGCCTTCAATTTCAACCAGCCCAATGGCTAAAGAGCGAATTTTAGATGTCGCTAGAATTTTTTGAAAACGTAAAAAACGCTTTTCAGGTGTTTTTTTGGCAATTTGATAAACGAACATTAAAACGAAACTTAAAAAGAACAATCTATGGTCAATAAAAAAGCCAAAGCTTAAACAGAGCAGTAAAAGGCTAATAAATACGGTGTTAATAAGTGCTGAAAATTTAGACTCACCTTCCATTTGTAATTGATGATAATTTTTTATCGCTTTTTCACCAATATTTCCAATATGATTTGAAATACCATAGGAAAATATCAAAATGACAGCGAATGCAATACAGGAGATAAGATTAACAACAGAGTCTTCACCGCTAGGATAAAGGCCATTTTCTCGCGAAAAAAACAGATAATTTCCAGCCACAAACGCTATCCCTAAAAAGGGAACAATACCTAAGTTGTTCTTCTTTTTTTGAGCACGTTTACTGCGTAAAAAATAGATTAATGCACCTACGGTACAGCCGATAAAAAAATAAATTAACACTGCAATTTATCCTTAATGCGGTTATTTAACTCATTGTTATTTAAAATGAATACCATCAAATTTCATTTCTTCTTTGGGTATTTCTAACAATTGCATGCGTTCAAAGCGGAAAAGGCCAGCAATTAAGCTATCAGGAAACATCTCTATTGCGGTGTTGTAGTTGGTGGTTGCATCATTAAAGCCTTCACGACGTTGAGCAATTTTATTTTCTACATCACTAACACCGGTTTGAAGTAGTGCTAATTGTT
Organism: Proteus sp. G2669; assembly: GCF_009915245.1. Taxonomy (NCBI): domain Bacteria; kingdom Pseudomonadati; phylum Pseudomonadota; class Gammaproteobacteria; order Enterobacterales; family Morganellaceae; genus Proteus; species Proteus sp. G2669. The sequence continues at coordinate 47,894 of NZ_JAABLX010000024.1, forward strand.
CACCAGAAATTAACGTCGGATAATTTTCAGCAAGGGCAATCATGCCTCGTAGTGCTGTATTCATCTCATTTGATGCGCTGATTTTTTCATTAATATTTTGTGCTTTAAAGTAGCGTTGTCTTGCATCGCTTAATGCAATAAATACACTTTTTTCGTGTTCCATTGCTTTTTCAGCTACCGCCATTAATTGAGGAATTTGGTCTGCTCTCTGTTTTAAAATAACATCAATGTTTGCAAATTGATTACTGACTTGATTGCGTGTCGCAATAAGACGGTTATAAATTGAAATACCCCAACTAATAAAAAGAACGATAAGAACGAGTAAAATAATGGCCATTATTGTCATTGTGATCCCTTCTTCTAAGTATTTAAGAAATGATGATAGCTAACTTAAAAAGTTATTTTTGTTTTTTAATTAAATTATTAGAGTAACTTAGATAAAGATGAAGAAATATACAATCAGAAAGGGCGCAAATATCCTATTTCAAGTTGCAGCATTGGTGACAGTGTTCACTCGCACTAACCACATACTAATGTATGCCTAGTATCTCATTCACTTGTCGCCTAGCTGCACCTTGAATTATTTAGAGCGTAAATAAAATGCGATGATTTATTTAGCTTGTTTTTGTAAGAACTTAACCCCTAAATCAGGGAAGTCTGTAAAGACACCTTCTGCACCCGCTTGGTTATAAATGATGTCGTAAAGTTGATCACCATCTTTTGCGTATTTAGGAAGTTTATCAATACGAACAGTAAACGGATGAATGGTCAATTTATTCGCATGAGCATCAGCAGACATACCCGTTAAGGTAATTTTTTCTGGCGTTGAGTTTTCTTCCACTAACATATGGTAATCAGGGCCAATTCCATCAGCATAAGTGGCAATCTCTTTCATTGCACCCGGCTTAAACATCCATTCATAGCTGTAGTTTGTCCATGTACCGTCAGGCTGTTTCTCATAAGTCTCATTCCAGTCGGTATAAGCAATTAACTGAACGAGTTTTAAGTCCATGCCCATTTTTGGCATTAATTCTGTTTTGATGCGTTTTAGGTCGTTAGCATCGAATGATTGTAGATAAACATTGTCAGTTTTTTTCGTATAACCGTACTGTTTAAGTACTTCCAGCACTTTGGTGGTAATGTCTTTACCTTCTTGTTCATGAAACCAAGGTGCTTTAATTTCAGGGTAAATACCAATATCTTGGCCTGTTGATTTGTTTAGACCTTGGATAAATTCAATTTCTTCTTGGAAAGTATGTACACGAAAATCCGATTTACCCATAGGGAAACGGTTTGGGTAACTTTGGACCTTTTTACCATCAACAATGTCAAAACCTTCGGTAAATTTCAGCCCTTTAATTTCCTCAAGCGTAAAATCGATAGCATAGTAACGGCCATCTTTTCTTGCTCTATCAGGATAACGATCAGCCACATCTGTTACACGATCAAGATAGTGGTCATGTAAAACAACTAATTCGTTGTCTTTGGTCATCACCAAGTCTTGCTCTAGATAATCTGCGCCTTGGGCATAAGCTAATGCTTTGGCAGGAAGCGTATGTTCAGGCAAATAACCACTTGCACCACGGTGAGCGATAACAACCTTATCGCTTGCCGCTTGTGCGATTGCACTTAAAGATAGAGTTAAAAGAACGCCTGCAACTAACGGTTTTATTCTAAAAGATGTACTCATAAAGCAGCTCCATTTTAATTCTACGTACAATAAAGTTATGTACAGTTGGCAATAAAAAAGCCACATCAAAACAGTTGATGTGGCTTGGTTTTAGAGATGAGATTTAACTAATTTCATAAATAATCAGTTAGCGATTATTCGTACTTCTGAAGCATTTCACGTTTGTGTTTGGTTTCAGTAACCATCACGATAAGTAATAACACAACAGACAGTGCACTACCGCCGATCATGACCATAAAGCCACCATCCCAGCCGAAGTAGTCAACTGTGTAACCTACGATAGCACTCGCTGCAACAGAACCACCTAAGTAACCGAATAGACCGGTAAAGCCTGCTGCTGTACCTGCTGCTTTTTTCGGTGCAAGCTCAAGAGCATGCAGACCAATCAACATAACAGGACCGTAGATTAAGAAACCGATAATTAACATACACGCCATATCAACATTCGGGTTACCCGCTGGGTTCATCCAGAATACGATAGTTGCGATAGTAACTAAGGTCATGAAGAACACACCTGTTGCACCACGGTTACCTTTGAATACTTTATCTGACATCCAACCACACAGCAGTGTGCCCGGAATACCTGCGTATTCGTATAAGAAGTAAGCCCATGATGATTTATCCATTGCGAAGTGTTTTACTTCACGCAGATAAGTTGGTGACCAGTCCAGCACGCCGTAACGTAGTAAGTAAACGAACACGTTCGCAATCGCAATCATCCACAGAAGTTTGTTAGGGAACACATACTTCATAAAGATTTCTTTTGCAGTCAGTTCTTGTTCGTCAGTTTCCTTATAATCAGGTGGATAGTCGTTTTTGTACTCTTCGATTGAAGGTAAACCACATGATTGAGGGGTATCGCGCATTAATGCGAATGCGATCATTGCAACTAAAATTGCTGCAATTGCTGGCATATATAACGCTGCTTTCCAGTCGTTAAACCACGCCATACCTAATAAGAATAGTAACGGAGGTAAACCACCACCGACGTTATGTGCACAGTTCCAAATTGAAACGATACCGCCACGTTCTTTCTGTGACCACCAGTGCACCATGGTACGTCCACAAGGAGGCCAACCCATACCTTGGAACCAACCACAAAGGAACAACAGAACGAACATTACCATAATGCTCGAAGTTGCCCATGGCACAAAGCCCATAAATAGCATCACTACAGACGCTAAAATAAGACCTGCTGGTAAGAAATAACGTGGGTTAGCACGGTCAGAGAATGAGCCCATGATAAACTTAGAGAAACCATAAGCAATTGAGATCCCTGATAAAGCAAAACCTAGGTCACCTTTAGAAAAACCTTCTTCTACGAGGTAAGGCATTGCTAACGCAAAGTTTTTTCTTACTAAATAATAAGCAGCATAACCGAAGAAAATCCCCATAAAGATCTGCCAGCGTAGGCGACGATAGACGGGATCTATCTGCTCTTTTGGCAAACGCGCTTTATGTGGCGCAGGTCTAAACAGACTTAACATATTAGCCTCCGATGGCTTTTATTTTAATATGTTGATATTAAATAATGACAAAACGAACAGTGAAATTATCAAAAAATTTTCTTTAACGAACTTAATAGTAAACTTATACAATCAAATTTACTGTGAGGTATTACTCAGTTGTCGAATAATTTTTCAAGATGTGCAATTTTGAGTGATATGTTAACTTTATCAAATACTTTTTGTTAAATAATTTGTGATTAGTATCACAGATGTGGTTTTAACTTTTCACTTGTGAGCGTTTCTCTTTCGTTTTTGCTCATTATCAAACATTAACCACACTTTTTGTGTATCTTATACACTATAATTAACGCTAAAGAATAATTAAGCGTTTGCTGAATGTAATGTGAGAGGGCATCTCTATGATGAGCGGTTCACCAGTGACAGAAACTGATGTCATTATTATTGGCGGAGGAGCAACCGGTGCAGGCATGGCAAGAGACTGTGCACGCCGTGGATTACGTTGCGTCCTGCTTGAAAGACACGATATTGCAACCGGTGCAACCGGTCGAAATCATGGGTTGTTACACAGTGGTGCGCGTTATGCAGTAACCGATCCTGAGTCAGCGCGTGAGTGTATTGAAGAGAATATGATCTTAAAACGGGTCGCTCGTCATTGTGTAGAAAAGACGGATGGCCTTTTTATTACCCTACCCGAAGATTCTTTAGAGTTTCAACAGACTTTTATTCAAGCTTGCCAAGCTGCAGGTATTGATGCTCAAGCGATTTCACCCGAAGAAGCTATTCGCTTAGAGCCTTCTGTTAATCCGAATCTAATCGGTGCAGTTAAAGTACCTGATGGCACAGTTGATCCGTTTCGTTTAACCGCAGCAAATATGTTAGATGCTCGCGAACATGGTGCACAAGTCCTGACCTATCATGAAGTCGTTGGCCTTATTCGTGAAGGTGATCGTGTTAAAGGTGTCAAAGTTTACGATCATCAAACGAAAAGAATGTACGAAATCCGCGCACAAATTGTGGCGAATGCTGGCGGTATTTGGGGACAAAAAATTGCTGAATACGGTGAGTTAAAAGTTCGAATGTTCCCAGCAAAAGGGGCATTACTGATTTTGGGTCATCGCATTAACAATATGGTGATCAACCGTTGTCGTAAACCTGCGGATGCCGATATTTTAGTACCTGGCGATACGATTTCATTAATTGGTACAACTTCAACACGCGTACCTTACGATGAAATTGACAATATGTATGTCACCCCTGAAGAAGTCGATATTCTTATTCGTGAAGGTTCAATGTTAGCGCCAAAACTGGCTCAAACTCGAATTCTACGTGCTTATGCTGGTGTACGTCCTTTAGTGGCAAGTGATGATGATCCGTCAGGTCGTAATGTTAGCCGTGGTATTGTTTTACTCGACCATGCGCAACGTGATGGATTAGAAGGCTTTATTACCATTACGGGCGGTAAATTAATGACTTACCGTTTAATGGCCGAATGGGCGACAGATAAAATCTGTGAGAAATTAAATGTCTCTGCAAAATGTACTACTGCAGAAGAGGCATTACCTGGCTCTCGCCAATCAGCAGAGCAAGCATTACGTAGCGTTGTTTCATTACCTGCACCAATTCGTGGTTCAGCGGTTTATCGTCATGGTGATTTAGCGAATAAATTACTGAGCAATGAACGTATTGATAAAAGCTTAGTATGTGAATGTGAAGCGGTAACGGCAGCTGAAGTTCGCTATGCGGTTAACTCTTTAACGGTTAATAACTTACTTGATTTACGTCGTCGTACTCGTGTGGGTATGGGAACTTGCCAAGGTGAACTCTGTGCTTGTCGTGCCGCTGGATTATTAAACCGTTTACAAGTTACTACTCCTCATGAATCAGAGCAGCAACTTGCTCATTTCCTGAATGAGCGTTGGAAAGGTATTCGACCAATTGCTTGGGGCAATGCATTACGTGAAAGTGAGTTTACCAGTTGGGTTTATCAAGGTTTATGTGGTTTAGATGCAGATATGATTGAAAAAACAGCTTCAGCGGAGGCAGATAATGAAATTTGACGTCATCATTATAGGTAGCGGACTGGCAGGATTAACTGCTGGTATTCGTCTTGCCGAAGCCGGTAAGTCTTGTGCAATCATTAGTAATGGTCAAAGTGCGTTGCATTTTTCATCAGGTTCATTGGATTTATTAACTCATCTACCTGATGGAACTGCGGTGACTCAGCCTAAAAAAGCACTGGCAACGTTAGCAGAGTTAGCGCCAAAACACCCGTATAGCCGTATTGGTGAGATACAAGTTTCAACTTTAATTGAACAAGCTCAGGCATTGTTGGCAAGTACAAGTGGTCTTGAGTATCAAGGTAATGGTGATGAAAACCATTATCGTATTACGCCAGTAGGGCGCTCTCGTATGAGTTGGATGAGTCCAATGCGAGTTCCTATTCATGGTATTGATAAAGCATTGCCGTGGAAAAAACTAGCTGTGGTAGGAATTGAAGGTTTCTTAGATTTTCAGCCACAATTTGCAAGCAACACGCTTAATGAGCAAGGTGTTGAAGCTATTCCTTATCATATCCACTTACCGTTATTAGATAGATTGCGTGATAATCCAAGTGAATTTAGAGCAGTTAATATTGCACGTTATTTAGATAAACCAGAAAACACACAAGCGTTAGCTGACGAACTGAAAAAGCACATTGATGACAGTGTTGAGGCGATTATTTTACCTGCATGTATTGGGCTTGATGCTGAAGAGCCAGTGACATTACTGCAACAGTTAGTAGGTAAACCGATTTGTCTATTACCAACATTGCCACCTTCTCTATTAGGAATTCGTCTACATCAAGCATTAAAACTGCGTTTTCAAAAAGCGGGTGGTTTAATTATGCCTGGTGATCGCGCGGAGGAAGTTGACTTAGTGGGTAACACTGTTACAGGCGTTCATACTAGAAATCACACTGATATTCCTATTCGCAGTGAGCATGTGGTGTTAGCAACGGGAAGCTTTTTCAATAATGGCTTAATTGCCGAATTCGATCGTGTTTATGAGCCTTTAATGGAACTGGATTTGTTAGAGACATTACCTCGTAATGAGTGGACACAAGAGAATGTCTTTGCGAAACAGCCTTATATGCGCTTTGGTGTTAATACCGATAGCCAATTAAGGCCCATGAAATATGGTGAAGTATTAGACAATGTTTATGCTGTGGGCGCTGTGTTAGGTGGATTTGATCCGCTAAATGAAGGTTGTGGTGCGGGTGTTTCAATGATTAGCGCTCTTTATGCCGCGCAACAAATTTTACAGCATCATAAATCAGAACAGACCACATCTGCGGTTGTGGAGGCAGCACAATGAGTTTACAAGATAACAGTTTTGAAGCTTGCATTAAGTGTACAGTTTGTACAACTTATTGCCCTGTTGCAAAAGTGAATCCACTTTATCCTGGGCCTAAACAAGCAGGCCCTGATGGTGAGCGTTTACGCTTGAAAGATCCGATGCTTTATGATGAAGCATTGAAATATTGCACTAACTGTAAGCGTTGTGAAGTTGCATGTCCGTCAGATGTAAAAATTGGTGATATTATTTCGCGTGCGAAACTGAACTACAACACCAAAACACCTAAGATTCGGGATGCTATTTTAAGTCATACGGATTTAATGGGAACATTATCAACGCCAATGGCGCCGATAGTAAATACTATTACCGGATTAAAACCAGTCCGTAAAATCTTGGATAAAGCGCTTAAAATCGACCATCGTCGTGAATTACCAAAATACTCTTTTGGTACATTTAGAACATGGATGAAAAAACAGGTTGAAGAGCAGGCGCGCTTTAAAGATCAAGTTGCCTTCTTCCATGGTTGTTATGCTAACTATAACCACCCGCAATTAGGGAAAGATTTAGTTAAAGTATTCAACAAAATGGAGATTGGCGTTCAGTTATTAAAACGCGAAAAATGCTGTGGTGTTGCATTAATTGCGAATGGTTTTGTTAAACAAGCCAAAAAACAAGCCGCTGTGAACCTCGAATCGCTGACAGAAAAAATTGTTGAAAACAATATTCCTGTCGTTGCAACATCATCAACCTGTACCTTCACTATTCGTGATGAGTATGAACATATCCTTGATGTTGATACATCAAAAGTACGTGAAAATATCGAATTAGCGACACGTTATATTTATCGCTTACTAGAAGAGGGTCGTGAATTACCACTGAAACATACCCCGTTAAAAGTGGCATATCACACCCCTTGTCATATGGAAAAAATGGGATGGACGGCATATTCCATTGATTTAATTAAACGTATCCCTGGTGTTGAGGTGATTGTTCTTGATTCTCAATGCTGTGGTATTGCCGGAACTTACGGTTTTAAATCTGAAAATTACGATGTTGCTCAAGGCATTGGTGCGGGCTTATTCCGTCAAATTGAAGAGAGTGGTTGTGATTTAGTTATTACAGACTGTGAAACTTGTAAATGGCAAATAGAAATGTCAACAACGAAAAAATGTGAACACCCCATTAGTTTATTGGCAAGAGCATTATAAGTATTGCCTATTAGATAATAAAAAAGTAATTGATTACTAAGATAGCAAGCAGCTAGGGAGTAAAAGAGGATCTTTTATTCCCTTTTTTTATTCTTATTAAAAAACATGTGAAATATAAGAAATTAAGGAAATTAAATAACCTGATATTGTGTAGCACAGGTTATTTAAATACTTTTATTTTTAATGAGAGATATAGGTGTTTTGATAAAGCCAAATATTTTGGACTTTTTTAAGTGTGATATTTTGCCCATCAGTCAGCGATAATGCCTGTTTTCCTGCCTCATTAATAATGGGGATATCTAATGCATTCGCTAATACGGTTGTGTTAGATAGTGGATTCCCATGACTTAATAAAATCCCTTTAATTTTATGGGTATCAAGTGCGATTAATGTTGATGGATGAAGTTGTTTTGTCACTAGAATAGCATTCGGATAAGGAGGAGGCGTTATTGGTGGTGGTGCTGACGTCAAATAGCGTAGTAATCGAGATAAAATATCATCTAAATCACTTTCTCTGGCACGCATATTATCATCATCCATTTGTGCATAAGTATCTATTAAATCAATAAATGTCTGTTGTAGGGCAAACTCAGCATTACAGTGATGTTTACTTATCATGCTACATACAGTTAGTTGTAATTCTGCATTTTCTAATAAGAAACGATGACTAGAAAAAATATGAGTATATTGCTCGCCAATCTTGCGATAGGTTTCTTCGGTTAACCAGTCTATATCTTTTTTTGAACGCTCAATCGCTTTAACTAAGCGTTTCTGCTCTTCGAGTAATAAATGAGAAGATATTTTTTTTCTAGGGATAACAAAGCGATGATAAGGGTAGAGCCAAACAGGCGCTGTGATAATTCTAATAGGTTCGTAATTGGTATTTTTGGGGTGAATGTTAAAGTTAGGGAGATTTTCCCCTAATTGAAGTTTCTTTATCGTAATGGTTTTATGTGCTGCTTTTTCTGCTTCTTCAAGGGAAGCGCCGAGCGCAATGCTATTGGCTGCCGCTAGTGTTCCCTCAACAATAGGAGCAGAGCTTAGTGCTACATTTGCTGCAACGGCATGTTCGAGATTTGCGATTGCAAGTGCGGCATTTTGCGCTGAGTGATAAGTATCGAGTAAAACGAGTACACCTTGCTTGCTATAACACTTTTTGATTGCTGTGAGTATAGTTTCTGGAGACACTTCATTTGTGAGATCTAAAGGTGTTTGATTATTGGTCGCAATGGCAATTTTTACTTGGCGATCTACAGTCTGATTAACGAGTTCTTTTATACCATTGGCAAGCGTAAGGCTTTTTGAAACTAATACGATACTGACCATAAAGCACCCTTTTTTATGAATACAAACAGGGAGATAAAGACTCCCTGTTTACTCAGGCTTTAATAAAGCCATTCCCGTCCTAATTGGTCGGCAGTTAAAATTGCGGCGTAAACCTTATCTGAATCAACATCAAACGGCATGTTATAAATTGTCTCTCCTTCAGCACAACTTAACTCAGCCACTGCCATGATTTTTTCATTCAGCTCATCGCCTGTGGTATTGATACCCAATTCTTCTAAGGTGACAGGTAATCCCACTAAAATACAGAAGTCGAGAAACTCTTCTAATTCTTCTAATGGGCTATTTTCTAACACTAATTGCACTAATGTACCAAAGGCAACTTTTTCGCCATGATACATATGGTGACACTCTTCTAGTGCAGTAAATCCATTATGGATGGCATGAGCCGCAGCAAGGCCCGCACTTTCGAAACCAATACCACTTAGGAATGTATTGGCTTCGATAATATTTTCGACAGCCGTTGTACAAACTCCTCGGCTAACCGACAGTTTTGCTTTATAGCCATCTTCTAAAAGAGTGTTATAGCAAAGTTCAGCCAGAGCAAGCGCTGCAAGCGTTGACTTACCCCCTGCCATAGTTTGTTTTTGTGCGTTGCTACAGGCTCTCGCTTCAAAGTAAGTCGCTAAAGCATCCCCCATACCTGCAACTAATAAACGGGCAGGCGCAGAGGCGATAACATTAGTATCCATAACAACCACATCAGGGTTGGTTGGGTAAAATAGATAACTATCAAATGCACCGAGTTCTGTATAAATAACAGAAAGGGCGCTGGTTGGCGCATCAGTAGAGGCAATGGTAGGGGATATCACGACTGGGAGCTGGCATTTATAAGCAACAGCCTTGGCGGTATCGAGTGTTTTACCACCACCAACGCCGATGATCACAAGCGATGCTTGGGCTTTTGCGAGTTCGGATAAACGATTAATTTCGTTATGTGTACACTCACCATTAAACAGTTCAAAGTGCCCATTCACTTCATATTGAGACATACTGTCTTTAACGGTACTGCCGACTAATTCCATGACAAATTTATCAGCAATAATCAATGCTCTATTGCCAAAAGGCTTCGCGTACTTACCAATATGAAATAACGCATCAGGCCCTTGAATATATTTAGCGGGGGATTGAATAACTTTTAACATAATAGACTCCTACTATTCGCAAAAGAGAGTAAAAAATCCTTATGGTGGGGCTCGTCATCCCAACAGACATATAACAATATGGAGACGATCCAAGAATACATTAACAGTTTAATAGGTGAATAAAATAATTTATTGTAAATAATTAATAGATTTTATATTAGCATGCAAAAAACATAGTAATAATGATATTTAAGCAATATTTTGTGAGTTGTTTAACTAATCACGCTAATTAATTACGGTATGAAATATTTACATTAAATAATAAAACATTTTAATCAGAATAAAGCTTCATAAAATTGAGTTATGAAGCTTTATTATTGGAATAATGACATTAATTTCATTATTATTTTGCGAGGTGTGCCTGATTATGAACGGATCTCAGCATAATCTTGTTTTTGATTTTCTTGTGCGAAAAAGTGACGCAAAATGAAATTCAATAGAACGCCATAAGCAGGCAAGAAAAACAGCATACAAATGGTTAATTTAAACACATAGTCCACTAAGGCGATTTCTACCCAATTTTCTGCCATAAAGGCGTCAGTGCTGCGGTAAAACGCAATAAAGAAGAAGGCCAGTGTGTCGAGTAAATTACCAAAGAACATTGCTGCACTTGGCGCAACCCACCATTTTTGTTGTTGTCTTAAACGATTAAAGACAGACACATCCATGATTTGACCTAACACATAAGCCATAAAGCTTGCTGTCGCAATTCTTGCCACCATGATATTAAAATCAGCTAATGAGGCAAATCCCTGCCAACTGCCTTGGAAAAAAAGCGTTGAGATCAGGTAAGAAATTGCCAATGCAGGTAGCATAACAGCGGTAATAATGCGTCTGGCAAGTGGTGCGCCATAAATACGAACCGTTAGATCTGTTGCCAGAAAAATAAACGGAAAGGTAAAGGCACCCCAAGTGGTATGGAAACCAAAAATGGAGATAGGTAACTGCACAAGATAGTTACTAGATGTAATTATCAGGATATGGAACAAAGAAAGCCATAACAGCGCCACCGCTTTTTGGCGGGGAGTAAACGTATACATAAATTGTACCTTTTTAGTGATTGGGGTGAGGGAACCCAATAAAACAGTGATTTCTCTCTTAAATGAGAGGATGCGCATAATACGCTGGTTGCGCAACAAAAGCAAAGGTTGGGGAAAATTCCCTTGCGTTTAATGTGCCGTGATGTGAACACGAAAGAGAGATATAATAATAGCATCTGTCAGTGTAAGAAAAATGGTTAATAGAATGAATGCTCAATTTGACGATGCAACTAAAACATTAGATACGCTAGGGCTACGTTGCCCAGAGCCTGTGATGTTAGTGCGTAAAACCATAAGAAATATGGCATTAGGTGAGACGTTATTAGTGATTGCTGATGATCCTGCGACTGTGCGTGATATTCCAGGCTTTTGCCGTTTTATGGAACATGATTTATTAAATCAAGAGATACAATCTGCACCATATCGTTATCTTATTCGTAAAAAAGAGAGCAATTTGTAATTTATGCTGTAAATATTGCTAATCTTAACGCTAAAAAATAACCCAAACTCCAGATTAACTGAGGTTTGGGTTTTGTTATTTTAACGTACTTACTCTTTATGTGAGGCGTTAATTTTTACTCTTAATAGTCTTACTGCATTGGCTGTAACCAGTGCTGTTGCGCCGGAGTCAGCAAGAACAGCAACCCAAAGTCCTGTAATTCCTAATAAGCTTGTTACTAAAAATATCGCTTTTAAACCAAGTGCTATCGTAATGTTTTCACGGATGATTTTACGTGTCGCACGAGATAGCTTAATAATTTCAGGTAAGCCCGTTAAGCGGTTATGTGTCAAGGCTGCATCAGCCGTTTCAAGTGCAACGTCAGTACCGCTTCCCATTGCAACACCAATAGTTGCAGCCTTCATTGCTGGCGCATCATTGATACCATCACCCACCATCATTGTGTTATGTGTTTTACTGATTTCCATTACTGAAGTCACTTTATCTTCAGGTAGCAATCCTGCTCGGAAATCCATACCCAGTTTTTTCGCAATAGCCGCGGCTGCTCTTGGATTATCACCCGTTAGCATAACGGCATTGATGTTCATCTCTTTCAATAACTTCATTGATTCAACAGCATCATTGCGTAAGGTATCTTGCATAGCAATAACACCGATAAGCTGACTCTCTTTTAATACAACAACCACGGTTTTACCTTCATCTTCAAGGCGTGCAACTTCTTGTTGCCACTGAGAAGAGAGCGATGTGTTATCTGATAACTGAGCAGGCGCACTCACTAGAATATGTTGGCTATTTAAATAACCTTCAATGCCTTTGCCCGCTAAGGCTTTACGATCTTCAGCCTCAACAACAAGCACACCGTTTTCTTGCGCCTTATTGATAATAGCTTTTGCTAATGGGTGATGAGAGCCAATTTCTACGGATGATGCAAAAGTTAGGACATCTTTTTCATTAAACCCGGTTTCAGCTACAACGTCAGTAACTTGAGGTTTCCCTTCTGTTAATGTGCCAGTTTTATCTAGTGCGATAGTATTAACTGTACCCAATTGTTCTAATGCTGCGCCACCTTTGATCAGTGCTCCGCGTTTAGTTGCTGCCGCTAATGCTGAAGTGATAGCCGCGGGTGTTGAGATAACTAAAGCACAAGGACAACCAATCAATAATAGTGTTAAGCCGCGATAAATCCATGTTTCCCAAGGTTGTGAGAACAACAATGGTGGTACAATAATAACCAGCGCAGAGAACAACATAATCGCAGGTGTATAGTAACGGCTAAAACGGTCAATAAAGCGTTCAATTGGCGCTCTACGCTCTTCAGCTTCTTCAATCAATTGCAAAATACGGTCAATAGCATTTTGCCCTTGTTCAGATACCACTTTCATTTGCACTGATCTATCAACAGATAAACAACCTGCAGCCACTTTTTCGCCTTGCAAACGCTCTACTGGTACAGATTCACCGGTTAATGCACTTTCATCAAAACTTGCAAATGTACTGACTAATTCAGCATCTGTTGGCAAACGTGAACCTGGGGCGATTTCGATAATATCGCCAGGGCGCAGTTGCGCAACAGGAACTGTTTGTTTTTTGCCATCTTTGATTAATGTTGCTTCTTCTGGCACTAGTGCCATTAATGCACTTACACCACGACGAGCACGACCTGCAGCGTAAGACTCTAACATCTCACCAATCATAAACAGCAAAATAACCATTGCTGCTTCTTCGGTAGCATTAATAAATAGCGCACCAATTGCAGCAACGCTCATTAATGTTTCGATAGCAAATGGTGTGCCACTGCGAATAAGTTGTAAGGACTTTTTCACAATGGGGAATAAACCAATTAAAGTTGTTGCGATAAAGGCTGCACGACCCGCTTGAGGATCAATAAATTCTGTACCCCAGCTAATCGCCATTAAAAGCGCCAATACAATAACAAATGAACTTTCTTTTAAGAGGCTTTGCTTAGCCACTTTTTGAGATTGAGGTGAAGATAGGTCAAAAAGCTCAAAGCCTGCACTGTTAATGGCGGCAATGACATCAGCGCGTAAATCACTATCCGCATCAACGACCAGTTTTTCAGTGGCAAAAAGCACTTTTGCTTGTTTTACACCTGTGACTTTGAGTGCTGCGGTTTCAATTTTTTGAGCGCAACTTGGGCAATCCATTCCTTGTACTTTCCAGCTAAAGCGTTGTTGTGCAACTTTTTCTGGCTCAATGTTAGAAATAGGAGCGTTGATATCACAGCTTCCATGAGCATGGTTATGCCCATCATGGTTATGATCGTGTCCATCATGATCATGTTCGTGGGAGTGTCCGTGATGATGCTCATCCTCACATTCAGGATCACTTTTGTCTATCTTGGTATGAGAATGTCCACTTTCAGTATGTGAGTGCGTACTATTCTCTGAGTGGCCTGAACAGCATTGAGAACTTGAGCAACAAGCATCGGTATGTTTATGATTATCGTGTTGATGAGCATGTTTAGTCATAACTGGCTCTCCTTGTTCAACGAAGTAAAGTTCTAAAATCATTTATTTGATAAGTACTTTACAGCTTGGAGTAGAGTCCAGAGTCAAGATGTGCGACAGAAATTAATTGGCAAAAAGTGCGAATTAAATTAGAAGTCTAACCCCTTGATTTAAATATTTAAACCAAGGGGTTGATGAAAACTAAAGGAATAAGGCTCTAACAATAAAGAAATGCCCAATAAAATAACAGGCACTGACAAGCCCTTTTGAGGCTGAAAATGAGAAGCGGAATCGGTTGATTAACCATATTGAGTAAGCAATCACTAACAATAATGATCCGATCATCACTGATAAGTTGTAATCATTGCTTAAGTAGAAGAATTTTTCACCAGCCACCCAGAACATAGCAAATGCAGCTAATAAAGTTAGGGAGGCTGGAATAGCTAATTTATCGAGCTTAGTCCAAACAATGGCTAAAATGATAATGAAAGCAAGAATAACGAACCCAAGTAAAGGAAGATAAAATGAGAGTTGTAATGGGAGTAAAAAACTCACCATATAAAGAATGTAGCTTAGAAAAATCAATGCGAAAGATGGTAGTAAATACTTACCATCAAATATTCTTAGGATATCAGAAAGTAGTGTCGCTAATAACGCACCAACAATCAGGTAGCTATTAATGTTGTGTTCGGGAACTTGCCATGCCCAAAGTAATAAAAGAAGTAGTGTGATAGGACGGAATAACCATCGTTGCCAATTCGGCCCACGATATGCCGCATCAATATAAAGCCATCCGGAGAATAATACCGCGAGAAAAGGCCAACTCATAATATCTTCCTTATATTCAGAACTGTTTTATTATTCATAACAGAAAGCTTAATTTAAGAATAGCGGTTAATGACGAAACTGACGGACTTATTAAAATAATATAAAGCACACTACTTTTTAATCCATATAACGATAGGAATTAATGTAATGAATAAAGCAGCGATTATTGGTATTGCAGTACTGATTATAATTATCGCATCGGCAACTTATCGTTTTTTTGAACAGCGAAAACAACGAATAAGTGACGATAACTCACCTGTAAAACTTTATATGGTTGAAGTCATTGATAAAAAAGAAATTGTGGCTAATGAACGACGCTCAAGAGAAAATGATGTGAATGGCCCAGAAACAACTCATTATTATCAAGTGACCTTTCGTTTAACCACTGATGAACGTAAAGATTTGCTCTTGAATATTGATAAATCATCTTATCAAAATATCGAACCTAAAATGAAAGGACGTTTATTTATGCAAGGCAGTCGTTTTGTACAGTTTGAAACAGATATGCCAATCGATGAGCAAAATAATAAATAAGCGAAAGTATTTATAAGATTGGCAAGCTCTGGGGTAGATGGGTAACCCCAGATAATTGCGAGGGTATACGAAGATCACAGCTATTGTTTTGTTTTATTTTTCTGTTTTTCTTCGTATTCTTTTCGTAATTCTTTTTGTATTTTTAATAATTCAAAAATACCAAAGAAGAAAATACGAAATTGCAATCCAGTGGAGGGTTTTTGATCTTTAGGTTGCCCTGCTTTATACATGACAATTTGTAATCCATGCATAATTACCATAAAAATCAATGCAATATCCATAAAGTATTTTAATGGTTTAGGAAAAGGGGAAATAATATTTAAAAATAGAAAGCCCCAAACGCCGACCATCAAAAATCGGCCAAAAAAGATTAACATAACAACTCCATAAAAAATTAAGCAGATAAACTGCGAATATAAAGGCGATACGCAACTTGCCCTGCGATCTTCTCTCTATGCAATGTCCAATGGATTGGCAGTGTATAAGTCTGTGCTTTAACTTCTTCCTCAATATAAATATAGCAATCTTGCGCTAACCAACCGTTATTTTCTAATAATTGGACAGTGTCAGACAACATGCCTTTATGAAAAGGAGGATCTAAGAAAACGACATTATAAGGCGTGCCTTGTTTTGCGAGAAAGGATAATGCGCTGTCTTGAATAACATGTCCATTATCAGCATTAAGTAAGGCTAAATTTGCAGTAATTTGTTGGGCAACAGGACGCTCATATTCGATAAAAGTGGTTTCACGAGCATAGCGAGAAAGAGCCTCAATTCCCAAGCCACCACTACCAGCAAAACAGTCGAGACAGCGAGCATCTTGGATGATGGGCATAAGCCAATTAAAGAGCGTTTCTTTCACTCTATCGGTTGTTGGTCGTAATCCTTGACTATCGAGAACAGGAAGTTTACGACCACGCCATTTACCCCCAATTATTCTAATTTGTCCCATTGGGGCTTTTTGTGGTTTTTTGGCCATATTATTTTGATTTATATCGTTTAAACGTGATTTCTGGAGTGTCTTTTGGAATAAGGGATCAGTGTCTCTTGATATCTTGATGACTTCCCTTGATTTAATCCGGAATAATTTACCATAAAATTCGTATAAAAGATGCGTTTATCCATGATCAAATGATAGACTTCATTATTATTTTCAATATCGTCAATGTAATCGCGCCATGATTTAGTGCGAGGAGTTTAGTAGCTAATGGCAAAAGAAAAAAAAGGTTTTTTCTCGTGGCTCGGTTTTGGGCGTAACAAAGAAGAAAATATTGAGCAAGAGAAAGAGCAGCAACGCTTAGAAGAAGAGCGTTTAGAAAAAGAACGTTTGGCAAAAGAAGCACAAGAAGAGGCTGTTCGCCAAGCAGAACTAAAAGCGGAGCAAGAGCGTTTAGAGGCAGAGCGCCAAGAAGCGCAACGTGTTGTGCAAGATAGATTGGCACTGGAAGCCGAAAAACAACGTTTAGAACAAGAAAAAGCACAACGCCAAGCAGAAATAGAGGCAGAACAAGCGCGTCTAGAAGCAGAACATGCAGAACAAGCACGTCAGGCTCAAGAAGCGCAAACTCAACGTTTAGCACAAGAAGAAGCCCAGCGCCAAGCGGAACTAAAAGCAGAGCAAGAACGT